>JAXEBI010000025.1:0-12698 GCA_034094155.1 Phocaeicola sp. | reverse complement strand
TAACTTCTTTATTATAAGAAGGCAATACTGTTTCAACAGGAGTGTCTCCTAAAGTAACAGGTAACAGATAAAGCGCAGGAAGCATGGCAATGATTGGTAGTTAGCAACTAGTGATTAATGATTAGCTATTAATGATTAGTGGCTTGCCATAAGCCGGCATAGCCAACTAATCATCAATCACTATTTATTATCCATAAATTATATTTCCGTTTTCATCTTTGTATTCATCCAGACCTTTTTCATAAGTAGCCATGGCACGCAGACTCATACCTACACTGGAGAAACCTCCGTCGTGGAACAGATTCTGCATAGTGACCTTACGAGTCAAGTCGGAGAACATAACGATACAGTAATCAGCACATTCATCAGCCGAAGCATTACCAAGTGGAGACATACGGTTGGCAAAGTCGAACAACTTGTCCATACCCTTAACACCAGAGCCTGCAGTTGTCATTGTAGGCGACTGAGAAATTGTATTGATACGCACATGATGTTCGCGTCCGTAAATATAACCGAAACTGCGGGCTATAGATTCAAGCAAAGCTTTTGCATCAGCCATATCATTATATCCGTAGAATGTACGCTGAGCAGCTACATAGCTTAAAGCAAGGATTGAACCATATTCATTAATAGCGTCCAGTTTCTTTGCACACTGAATCATCTTATGGAATGAAATCGCAGATATATCAAGAGTCTTATCCAACATATCGTAGTCCAAATTATCGTATGTACGTTTTTTACGAACATTCGGAGACATTCCTATTGAATGGAGCACGAAATCTATCTTTCCACCCAAAACTTCCATAGAACGCTTGAAGACATTTTCCAGGTCTTCTACACTTGTTGCGTCTGCGGGAATAACTTCACAGTTCAGTTTTTCTGCAAGAGCAGACACTTCTCCCATACGCACTGCTACAGGGGTATTCGACAAAGTAATTATTGCACCTTCTTCTACAGCCTTTTCAGCCACTTTCCAAGCAATTGACTGTTCATTCAAGGCTCCGAAGATAATACCTCTTTTTCCTTTCAGCAAATTATAACTCATATATTTCAAAATTGTTATTTCGTCGGCAAAGATATGAGTTTTTTTACAAATTCAGTCAGATTTGTCCACTTTTCTTAATAAACGGGCATTTTTTTATTATCCAAGGAATGAGATAAGTACCCCGGCTGCTACTGCCGAACCTATTACTCCAGAGATATTACTTGCCATACAATATTGAAGCACATGATTCTTCGGATCATATTTTAATGCTATCTCGTTGGCTACGCGACTTGCCATTGGTACAGCACTTAATCCAGTGGCACCAATAAGCGGATTAATTTTTTTCTTTGTAAACATATTATAAATCTTTACAAAGAAAATACCTCCAGAAATAGACAAGCCGAACGCTAAGAAACCTCCAATTACTATACCTATAGTAGTCCAGTTAAGAAAAGCATCTGTTGTCATAGTGGCTCCAACAGATATGCCAAGGAATATAGTAGCGGCATTCATTATACTGTTTGATGCAGCATCAAACAAGCGTGAGGTATTCGATCCTATTTCTTTTACCAGATTACCAAACATCAACATTCCTACCAAAGGTACTGCACTTGGTACAAACAGAGCAACAATAGTTGTAACCGCTATAGGAAAAAGAATCTTCAACACCCTCATATTTTTAATTTCAATAGGCGGGAACTTCTTCTCCTGCTCTTTCATATTTATGCTAAGTTCTTTTTTCGTACACCAAAGTTTTACAACAAGAGGAATGATAACAGGAACCAATGCCATATAAGAATATGCAGCAATAGCAATAGGGCCCAACAGATGAGGAGCAAGTTTAATAGTTGTGAATATAGCTGTAGGTCCATCGGCACCACCTATTATACCTAAGGATGCCGCTTCTTGTGGAGTAAAGCCTACAAGAATAGCCACAAGTAATACAGCAAAAATACCCAACTGTGCGGCAGCACCGAAAATTGACAAACGAAGATTCCTTAACATAGGTCCGAAATCTGTCAAGGCACCAACCCCCATAAATATTACAGGTGGCAGAAAACCTGTTTTAATAAGCATATAATATATAAAATTCATCAACCCCAATTCATGAGCAATCTCATGCAATGGCATCTCCCATATATTTTTCAATGTTCCGTTTACCATTACCATACCATTTTCATCGGCTTGGATTACTCCCATCTCGCCTCCGGGGAAATTTGCCAAAAGTACACCAAAGGCTATTGGAACAAGTAGCAGTGGTTCATACTGCTTTTTAATTCCAAGATACAGGAGGATAAAAGCTATGGCATACATGATAAGAAACCGCGGATCAGCTATTATATTACTGAATGCAGTCATTTCGTATAATCGTGAAAATATTTCTTCCATAATAGTGATTGAATCTTTTCGTCCTTTCTTTTTGATACATTAATAATAAAAACTATCAATATTATATTTCTGCGAACTTTAGTCGGCCAGGATTTTCATAAGAACATCATCTTCGGAAACAGAATCACCGGAATTCAGACATATCTCAGTAACTGTACCTGAAAATTCGGACGGAACTGCTATATATGTCTTCATTGCCTCAACATAACACAATACGTCTCCAGCCTTAACTTTATCTCCTACTTTTACAGGTGTTTCCTGAGCTGTCTTGGTGAGATAGAATTTTCCTTCAAGTGGTGATAAAACTTCTTTTCCTTCACCTGTACCTTGGGCTGTAGTCTGAACTGCTGCATTAGACGGAGAATTTGAATGAGAATTCTGAGCCATAGCCGATGCAGCTGTTTCACCAAAGGCTACAGTAACTTTATACGCCTGACCGTTGACATCAATTGTAAGCTCTCTAGTTCCATCATTAGGCATACCAGTTCCTTTAGCTTCAGAACGGCGTTTCTCAAGGTCTTCAAGAAAATCAGCCTTAGCCTTTCCACTCTTATAAGCTTCATACTGGGTAGGATGCATTGCATATTCAAACAGTTCTTCATCATCTTGCCCTGTTTTCCAACCTTTTTCAGACATCATCTGACGATATTTGTCAAGTTGATCTGGATAGTTATCTTGTGGGTCTCCAGTAAAGAATTCACGTCCCTCACTCTTGGCTTTTTCTACTATTTCATCAGCAAGAGGTCCCGCCAAAGAACCTGCTTTTCCAAGAATCATATCCCAAACATCATCGGCTATCATTGCCCATCGTCCTTTTCCTTTTTCCATTTGTATAACATTCATCATAGCCAAATTCTTCACATACTGGCTGAATGGAGTAACCAGGCATGGATAACCTACACGGGGCCATACATAAGAAACTTCATCGAATAACTTAATGAGAAGTTCATCCTGAGTCATCAACGGAAGATTATTTTTAGACTTGTATTTATTTATAGATTCAAGATTGGTTTCCAAATCGGCCATAAGACTACCCATCATACCACCTGGAAGCCCTGGACCTACAAGCAAAGAGTTCATCATTCTGTTCTTAGGACTTATATATAACCCCAGAAAATCGTCCATAAACTCCTGTATCATGGTTCTTACCTTCATGTAAGCACTCATGTTTATTTCTGCGACCTTAAATCCGGCATCCTTAAGCATTGCCTGAACACTTATCACATCGGCGTGTCCTGTTCCCCATGAAAGTGGGTCCATTCCTACATCTACATAATCACATCCGGCCTTACATACTTCAAGAATTGAAGCCATGTTAAAACCAGGTCCTGCATGTGAATGATACTGGATAGTTATGTCTTTTATTTTCTTTATTCCCGAAACTATCTTTCCCAAAAATACAGGACGGCCTATTCCGGCCATATCCTTAATACAGATTTCATCGCAACCGGCATCTATCAACTTTTGAGCCATGCTGAGATAATATTCTACAGTATGAATAGGAGAATAAGTTATACACAAACAGCATTGGGAAATCATACCTGCATCATGAGCGTATTTTATTGATGGAATAATATTTCTGACATCATTCAATCCACAGAATGTTCGTGTTATATCGGTACCCTGTGCTTTCTTTACTTTATAAAAAAGCTTTCTTACATCTGCCGGAACCGGATTCATTCTTAACCCATTAAGTGCACGATCGAGCATATGTGTCTGAATTCCTGCTTCATGAAATGGTTTGGTCCATTCTCTGACAGTTTCATTAGGGTTTTCTCCAAAAAGTAGATTAACCTGTTCAAACCCACCTCCATTGGTTTCAACACGGGCAAAACATCCCATTTCTATAATTGCAGGGGCTATCTTAACCAATTGATCTACACGAGGGACATATTTTCCGGCACTCTGCCACATATCGCGAAAGACCAAACTGAATTTTACTTCCTTTTCCATAGCTTTAAACTTTCTATTTCTATATTGTTGTTTTTCTTGTAATTATTGTATTGTTTTCTCGTATATCGTATATACAGTCATACTAAATTATTATAGTTTTTCTATTTTTATCACCTTTCCCTTTCCTGCAGTGATAATATTTACAGCCGACTTTATTACTTCAGAAGCAACCGGGTCCGCTGAAGTAACTACTACAGGAGATTTTGGTGTTTTGGATTTGACAGTTTCCTCTGGTGGGGCAAACTTATTTACTGCTTTAATTAAAAGGGTACTCAACCAAATTACAATGAGAAGAATTACAAATACTGTACACATTCCTACAAACATCAGCATTAACCCTGTTTCAATGTTTTCCATATCAATCAATATTTTATTATTATTTTATTCTTTGGCTTAGAACTTTTAAGTATAAAAAAAACACCTTATAAGCCATGCCGACTTAAAAGGTGCCCAAATATACTGGTTTTTAATTATAATTTATTACGTCGAATGTTAAATATATATTAAATAGTTACAACAATATATTCTGTAGTTCTTTTCTTTTTTTCTCCGGAACCGATTCTTCCACAGGATATCCTATTGGAATAAGTACTACCGGTTCTATGTTTCCGGGCAGTGACATTACCTCACGGCAACGCTCTACATCAAAATTACAAACCCAGCATGTACCCAAACCTTGCTCAGCAGCAGCCAAACAAAGATGCTCTACTGCAATTGAGATATCTATATCTCCATGATCTTTATTATCAGATTTACGATGCCATGATTCATCATGATTGACACAACATACTATTATACACGGGGCGGTCTGTATCCATTCTCGATTATAAGCTGATTTCACTTCCTTCAGCTTTTCTTCGTCTGTAATAATAGAAAATTTCCAAGGTTGAAAGTTTACAGCCGATGGAGACAAACGAACACACTCCATAATATAGTCAATCTTCTCTTGTTCTATAGCACGTGAATCATAAGCACGTACCGAATAACGTCTTTTCACTAATTCAAGAAAGTTCATATTATATAGTTTTTATGATTATGTAATAATTCTATATGCTTACTACACTAAATTTTCATCAGCATATATTAATGAGTAGCAAAAATAAATATTTTCGGATAGTTTACACTATAAATTCAAAGTAAAGTCTATACCTAAAATATTTTTATCTCTAAAAACTTGCTGTTGTCGGCAGTAAAAACAAAGGACAGAATACTGCTTACTTATATTGAATTTAACTCCAGGCATATATCTTGTTCTGAAAATCTCAGGAAATTCCCCATTATCAAGAATCTGAAAAAATTCTATAGAAAACTGAGGGACAATTAGTGTACTCCAAAGCATATAATCCATTTTTATACGCGAACGGATAAGTTTCTCAGATTTTCCACTGTCAAAAGTCTGCTGAAATCTTTCTCTCCATGAAAATTTCATATTACCAATACTATAAAATACCTGGGCACCCAAATTATATCTATGGCGAAATGACCAATTTCCACTTTTATTATAGGAATGGTGAATTTCGTATGCACCTTTCAGTTCTATATATTTATTAAATTTATATCCAGTTCCTGCATTAAAACTCCATCTGTCATGACCGCTAAAATTATCCTTTCTGCGGTATTCCAATTTTGTACGTATACGAAATGATTGTGTCATATTATAATTAACTCCAAAAGAAGTCCACGAATTCCAGTCTGTGGCCTTTTGTGAGTAAACATAATCTGGAATAAGCAAAATTTGAGATATTAAAACTGTTTTCAGTATTGCAAAAAAAGTTTTTATTGGCATAGTGTCTATCATAATATTTTTCTTTGTAAAGCAATTGTATCCAAATAGCTTATTAATAGATTTTCATGATTAATCTAAATCGGGATTTGAACATAGGTTATTTGTGCAAAAATAATTAAAATAATGACGTATCGCAATATAAATCGACTAAGTAATTGGACTAAGAAAATATTTTTGAGTAAGTTTGCAATAGAATTTTCTTTATACGTAATTTATATTCAAATATTCGACAAATGAAGAAACTAGCAATATTCGATCTCGACGGAACACTACTTAACACGATAGCCGACCTTGCGGCATCAACAAACTACGCTCTGAAACATTACAATTATCCTACTCATGATGAAGAGGCTTATAAATTCTTTGTAGGCAACGGAATAAACAAACTTTTCGAAAGAGCTTTACCTGAGACCGAAAGAACACAGGACAATATAATGAAAATACGATCTGTATTCGTTCCCTATTACGATAAGCACAATGCTGACTTAAGCAAACCTTATGACGGCATCAACGATTTACTCAAAACATTAACCGAGAACAATATAGGTATAGCAGTAGCATCCAATAAATATCATTCTGCAACTAAAAAACTTATAAATCAGTTTTTCGGTGATTTTAAATTTATATCTGTTTTAGGACAAAGGGATGGAATTCCTGCCAAACCTGATCCAACTATAATACACGATATAGAAAAAGAAACAGGAGTATCTAAAGAACACATTATATATATAGGAGACTCTTGCGTTGACATGGAAACCGGAAAAAATGCAGGAGTAATAACTGTAGGTGTAAGTTGGGGGTTTAGACCAAGGACAGAACTGGAAAAATATAATCCTGACTTTATAGCAGATAACTGCAGTGAACTAAAACAATTCATTTTAAACATTAAAATATAAACCAGATTTAGATTACTGAATCTTCAGGAGCATTCTATTTTTCCATTCAAACCCATAGAATAACTCTTCACCCTGTCCTCTCCTACAAGATTTAAAATTCACAAAGAGAAAAAAAATAAATTAAGGACAAAAAAACAAATAAGCAATTAACAACATAAATTTATTTGATAATGAAAGTTATAAATTTTGCCGAAACAAACTCCATCATCAATCAGTACGTAGCAGAAATTAGAGATGTAAATGTACATAATGACCGTCTCAGATTCCGTAGAAACATAGAAAGAATCGGAGAAATGATGGCCTATGAAATGAGTAAGACTTTAAACTATTCAGTAAAAAAAATCCAAACTCCTCTTGGTATAGCAGAAGCAAGTACTCATGACGACAAACTTGTAATAGCAACAGTTTTCAGAGCAGGATTACCTTTACATGCAGGTTTTCTAAATGTTTTCGACAAAGCAGGAAATGCTTTCGTCTCAGCATACAGATTCTATAAAGACAATGATCACAGAGACTTGGATGTCAAGATAGAATATATGGCGAGTCCTGATCTTACAGACAAAACTGTTTTATTAGTTGACCCAATGTTGGCAACAGGAGAAAGTATGGAATTGGCATGGAAAGCATTTACTACCAAAGGTATCCCTTCGAAGCTTCTTATCGCATGTGTTATAGCAAGCAAAACTGGGGTAGAAAGACTTGAAAAGGTTTTTGAAGGCAAGGATGTAACTCTATGGTGTGCTGCTATAGATCCTATCATTGATGAACACTCATATATAGTACCAGGACTTGGAGATGCAGGAGATCTTGCATACGGAGAAAAAATCTGATTTACATAAAATCTTAATCTGTTGCCTAAGGCAGCACTAATTAATTAAAACAAAAAGGCAGTTTGCACAAGGCAACAGATTAAAAACATAATGGCAATATATTCTACAGAAGAAAAATCATTCTATAAAACACTAATATTCACCATATTATCTTATTTTATTAATTTTAGACAATCTAAAAAAACAAACTTGATTTTAATTAAATATATTTGCCTATATTTCAGAATAAAAATGAGGCCACATTTTATTATAAATGTCCCAACAAATCAAGTAGAATGACTATACATTTTTATTTTTTATGGAGGACATAAAGAAGAAAAGGAATACACATAAAACTGTCCATTTAAATAGCATGCTTATATTAAGTAAGTCAGATGTCAATATCATTTCAATGGTATGCTTGTTCTGTTTATAGTACAACCATTGTCACTACTTATTTTTATATTAACTAAAAAAATATGCAAAAATAAAAAAGGCATTTAAGAAAAACCCTAAATGCCAAACACTTAACTTTCTAAACTTGTAGCGGGAACCGGGATTGAACCGGTGACCTCATGATTATGAATCATGCGCTCTAACCAGCTGAGCTATCCCGCCATCATTTTATTATATAAAACCGCCAGGCGTGGAAGCCACCCAACGGCTTAATCGTTACATTGTAGCGGGAACCGGGATTGAACCGGTGACCTCATGATTATGAATCATGCGCTCTAACCAGCTGAGCTATCCCGCCATCATTTCTCGATTGCGGTGCAAAGGTATGACTATTTTTTATACCATGCAAATATTTCCACAACTTTTTTTCAAAAAAATCAATTTACGTTCATTTTTGTGCATATACAACTATGTTGTAAAATACAACAATAAATTTGTGGCACTCTAAAATAATAATTTAATTTGTCGCCACAATCAAAAAAATCATAATAACTGAAAAACATAACAAACAAAAAAAATTCTATAGCTTATGAAAAAAAGAGTCCGTATAGAATACCCATTAAGCCAGGCTTCAAGTATAATAATCTGGAATGCTATAAGTACTCCTGCAGGATTGGAAGGATGGTTTGCCGACAAAGTAACCAAGAAAGGTAAAACATATACTTTTTCGTGGGGAAAGACAGAAAGCAGGGATGCAGACATGATTAACACAAGAAGTGAGTATTTCATAAGATTTCACTGGAAGGACGATGAAGAACCTAAATCTTTCTTCGAATTTAAAATCCATTATAACGAACTTACTTCAGATCATCTTTTGGAAATTACAGATTTCACCGAACCAGACGAAGAAGAAGACACTATAAATCTTTGGGATTCACAAATAGAAACTTTAAGAAGAGTATGTGGACTATAAAAAAAAGCAGAATCTATAATTTCAGATTTTAGAAAATTTATTTTGAATCCACTATTAAAGCTATTATTTAGGGTATTCAATACTTAAAAATATGCAAAACATTACTCCCCTATCCATATTTTATGCTATTTTTGCGCTATAAAATTCAAAGATGGGAATAATACGTATTAAAAAGTTAGATATTTTTGTTCTTAAGAGCTTCTTATTGCTCTTTGCAGGAACATTCTTTATATGTCTGTTCATCTTCATGATGCAGTTCTTATGGAAGTATGTAGACGAACTGGTAGGAAAAGGACTTGAGCTTAATGTATTAGCACAATTCTTTTTCCTATCGGCTCTTACTCTTATACCAATATCTCTACCTCTTGCCATTCTTCTGGCAGCACTTATGACATTTGGCAACTTCGGTGAAAGATATGAGTTACTTTCTATGAAAGCGGCAGGAATACCTCTTCTCAGAATCATGCAACCAGTTGCATTACTATGTGTCTTGTTGGCTTTTACTTCATTTTATTTTCAGAATGTAATTGGTCCTAAAGCCCAAAAAGAGCTTTGGACCTTACTGGTTTCCATGAAACAAAAATCCCCCGAAGTAGATATTCCTGAAGGAGTCTTTTATTCTGATATTGAAGGGTATAATATATATGTAAAAAAGAAAGATAGAGACACAGGTATTCTTAAGGATCTTTTGATATATAACTTCTCCGACGGATTTGAAAATGCTCATATAATATGGGCTGCCGAAGGTAAGCTCGAACTTACAGCCGATAAAAAGCATCTTTATTTGCATCTATACAATGGAGAGTCGTTCGAAAATCTGAAATCACAGAAGGTCGACTCAAAGAACGTACCTTACAGAAGAGAAACTTTCAGAGAAAAACATACTCTTATAGAGTTCGACTCAGAATTCAACATGGTAGACGGTAATTTCCTTAACAGACGTTCTGATATAAAGAACATGACAGAAATCTCTGAAACAATTGATTCACTGACTGTATATAATGACAGTGTAGGACGCGCTATGTTCAAGGAAATAATGACAACGACCTATAAACCGGAAACTTTAACTAAAACTGATTCTGCAAAAATAGTTGCAGATAATATTGCTTTCCTTAACACTGACAGTATATTCCGCTCTTTCAGTTCGGACGACAAGCTCAAGACATTGTCGGCTACTGAAAGCAGAATGTCATCTTTAAGTTCCGACTGGAGCATGAAATCATTTGTGACAGAAGATAACGACAAAAGCATACGTTCGCACAGATCAGACTGGCATAAAAAAATCACACTTTCATTTGCATGTGTATTTTTCTTCTTTATTGGAGCCCCACTTGGAGCTATTATTCGAAAAGGAGGATTGGGTATGCCTGTGGTGATTTCTGTGCTAATGTTTATCATATATTACATAATAGACTCCGGTGCTACACGTGTAGCCAAAAGTGGTGAAATGAATATTATCCTTGGAACATGGATGAGTAGTCTGGTATTGGCTCCAATGGGTGCTTTTCTTACATACAAGTCGAATAAAGACTCTGTGGTGTTTAACATAGATGTTTATGCAGCTTTTTTCAGAAAGATCTTTGGTTTGAGAACATCACGTCATATATTCAAGAAAGAAGTTATCATACATAATCCTGACTATATAAATGATTTAATAAAGCTTGAAGAATTGTGGACAGCATGTGAGGATTACTATACCAAACACAAGCTAATTGGTCCTCCTAATTATTTCAAGATATTTACAAATCACACTCATGATGATGGCATTAAGGATATAAGTAAACAGATGGAAGAACTTGTAGAAGAATTGTCTAATTCAAAGGATGGAGTACTGCTTAATCAGCTAAATAACTATCCATATCTGTTTATCAAAGCACATAAAAGCGTATCAGATAAAATGTGGCTGAATATAATATTAGGATTGATAATCCCGGCTGGATTACTAATATGGCTTAACATTTGGCGATACAGAGTAAGGTTAGACAAGGACCTGAAAACAATAATTAAAACAAGTAAAGATATCCACGAAAGAATTAAAACAAATATTATACAATAAGTTAAGAAGACAAGAATTATGGAAAAAATCAGATTGAACACAATTGAAGAAGCAGTAGAAGACTTCCGTAATGGTAAAATCGTTATTGTTGTTGACGATGAAGACCGTGAAAACGAAGGCGACCTTATAGTAGCTGCCGAGCTGATTACACCAGAACAAGTAAACTTCATGCTGAAACACGCAAGAGGTGTACTTTGCGCACCTATTACTATGTCTCGATGTGAAGAATTAGACCTACCGAAACAGGTTTCAAACAATACATCTATTCTTGGAACTCCGTTTACTATCACCGTAGATAAACTTGAAGGTTGTACTACTGGTGTATCTGCAGCAGATAGAGCAGCAACAATCAGAGCATTAGCCGATCCAAAATCAAAGCCTGAAACATTCGGACGTCCTGGACATATCAATCCATTATATGCGCAAGACAAGGGAGTACTTCGCCGTGCGGGTCACACTGAAGCCAGCATTGATTTAGCTCGCTTAGCCGGACTATACCCTGCTGCAGCCCTTATGGAAGTTATGAATGAAGACGGTACTATGGCCCGTTTGCCGGAATTAAGAAAAATGGCCGACCAGTATGGATTTAAACTTATTTCTATTGCCGACCTTATTTCATACAGACTTCAGAAAGAATCATTGGTTGAAAAAGGCGTTGAAGTTGACATGCCTACAGAACACGGACATTTCAGACTTATACCTTTCCGTCAGAAAAGCAACGGTCTTGAACATGTAGCATTAATAAAAGGTGAATTCACTCCTGATGAACCAGTACTAGTAAGAGTACATTCATCTTGTGCCACAGGTGACATTTTCGGATCTATGAGATGCGACTGTGGAGAACAACTCCATAAAGCCATGAGATTGATAGAAAAAGAGGGTAAAGGTGCTATCATATACCTTAATCAGGAAGGAAGAGGAATTGGTCTGATGGAAAAGATGAAAGCTTACAAGCTTCAGGAAGAAGGTATGGATACAGTTGATGCCAATATTTGCCTAGGCCATGAAGCAGATGAACGAGACTATGGTGTAGGGGCTCAGATTCTTAGAGAAATAGGAATACACAAAATGAGACTTCTTACCAACAATCCAGTAAAAAGAGTTGGTCTCGAAGCCTACGGACTCGAAATTGTTGAAAATGTTCCTATTGAAGTTACTCCTAATGAATATAATTCAAGGTATCTTCACACTAAAAAAGACCGCATGGGACATACATTGCATTTTGCAAAATAATCACATGAAGTTGATATACATATAAAACTCACTTGAGATATTTTCAGAAGGAAATATTATAAAGAAGGTAAAAAACTATAATTAAAATATCATGAGCTATAATAAGAAAACTGAATATGGTTAAAGATATTTAGCATATTTATACGTTTACTATCGGAAAAATATGATTTATGCAGAGATATGTTTTTGTAGCTTCTGCGGCTTTTCAGAAACAAATCCATC
>JAXEBI010000024.1:0-11003 GCA_034094155.1 Phocaeicola sp. | reverse complement strand
CTACTGGACACAAGTCGTTAATACCTACGATCTGGATATCGCTTCTGTTCTGAGCTGCGCGGAATACGAAACGGCCGATACGACCGAAACCGTTAATACCTACTTTAATCATTTTGTTTTAATTTTTAATGGTTTTATAATTAAGTTTTAAAACTCTTCTGATATAATCAATCTTAAGTTTTACGATGCAAATGTAGTGATTTCTTTTGAAAACCGAATACTAATCATGAATATTTTTAGCAAAAAAGATGTTTATTTTTACTCATTACATATACATTATTATATATATAGTGTAAAACAATCACTAAATTGCAATGTAGAGTAAACAAAACAACAAGTTTACATATTCATTTTCACATTCCGTCTATAGAACTTTTAAGCCATGACCATATTTAGAAGAATAAATTCAGAATTACACAATCTATGAAGCATACTCCCCCAATACAGACACAGTTCATCGCTATCATTTCATTCCTCTTGCCTTATAGATCCGTTCCTTAGCATTATTAATATCCTGGAATTTCTCCTCTGCCGCCTTTCTTATATCCTCACCAAGTGTTGCCACTCTGTCAGGATGATGCTTAAGAGCAAGTTTTCTGTATGCCGCCCTAACTTCGTCGTCGGATGCAGAAGGATCTATTTCCAACACCTTATAAGCCTCTTCCAAAGAACTTCCACGCAAGTTAAGCATAGATTCAACTTCCTTCAAAGAGAGTCCCATTGCAAGTGCCACTTCCTTCAATGCATCTATTTCCTCCTTGCAGACATTTCCGTCACTTTTAGCAATCTGAGCAAGGAAACTTAGCAACTGCAGTCTCTCTTCATACGACATATTTGAAGCAATCTGAGCGCCACACTCATTGATAGTATTCTTAAAAGCCAAAGGATTGGTCTGATCCATCTGTTTTCTCTGTTCGAACAGATTCATAAGGATCTGTTCTCCCTCACCAACAGCCGTATCACCGAAATTGTCGCGAAGGAAGCGTCGCACAAATTCCATTTCACTATGCATGATTTTGCCATCGGCACGTATTATATACGAAGCCATAACAAGCATAGAAAACAAGAAACTGTTTCTTTGACCGTAATACGAATCATTTCCATACTGTCCGTCATTCAGAGGGTTGCCGTATGCATCTCTCTGGGAATTCTGTGCATCATTTGCATTATCGAAAAGAGAACCGATGGCATATCCTGCCAAAGCCCCTAAAGGTCCCATGGCCACAAATCCCATGACACCACCTATCCATTTACCTAATCCCATATATTCTTTTTAAAATTCTGTTTCATCCGATTTACTTTACAGCTATTTCGGCAAAACCCATCTGCTTTTCTGAATCGTTAACCATTCTTGTTGCTTTCAACGAAACATAACGGGCAGTAACCGGTGTAAAGTAGACAGACTGCATTACCGGATTATTTCTAATATTAGAAAACTCGCCAGACTTAACAACATTCGATATATTATCCAAAGAAGAACCGACAGAAATCTCATAATTCGAAATCAACCCCTTATTCGGTTCGCTCTGGTCTGGCATATAATGGAATGCAGAAATCATCTTTTCCTCACCAAGATCAATCACGAGCTTATCTCCATCAACAAAACATGTAGTCTTGTTGTCGCGGTCGGATACGAGTGCTGCAGCCGACTCATCTACACCTACAAGTTTAAATGGAAGACTCTCTATTTTTTCTGTAGAAACAGTATATTCCACATCGGCATTCTTACCAGCGTCATAAACACCGATATTGTTGATACACAAAGGTCCGCGTGCGTCAGTAATACGTATACGGATTCCATCCGATTCTACAGTTTCAAAGCGTAGGAGTCGTTTGTAGCCCACAGTTGTAGTCTCTTCGTTCAGTTTAACAGGCAACCAATTTCCATCTGCCGCCTTATACTCTACAACAAACGATTTAACTCTCTGTCCCAGTGGAATATATTCCTGTATCATCATTCTGTTCATACGTACAGGAGTATCAAAATCAAATTCAATATCACCGGTAGTCACACCATCCTCTGTAGCCCAATATGTATCATAATTATCGTCTGTCATAGCAGAAGCAACAAACTCTCCTCCACGTTCATTGGAAACCTTCGCTACCTTACCAGCCACAAGATTATTTTTCAGTTCCTGCTTAATCATCTCATGATATTTCACCGCATTTGTAGAGTCGATAGGATTAATAAGTCCATTACGGTCTACAGGGAAGTTAAGCAACAGTGTACCATTATGTCCCACACTGCGATAATACAAGTCAACAAGCTGTTCCGGTGTCTTCACCCTGTCATCTTCTTCCGGATGATAGAACCATCCCGGACGGATAGACACATCACACTCTGCAGGAACCCACTGATTACCATCGGGATGGCCATACTGCAATTCATAATGCTTAGGATATCCCGGATATACTTCACCTTCTCTCAGGAACGACCAGTTGGTAGCTCCGGCAAATCCCTTTTCATTTCCAACCCAACGGCATCCAGGTCCGCCGTCAGAGAATATTATAGCCTGAGGCTGTATACTATCCAATATTTCATATATACGAGGATAATTATAGTAATTCTTACGGTCTATTGTACGTACATCCTTAGCTCCTCCATACCATCCGTCACCACCGTTGGCACCGTCAAACCACACCTCGAAGACCTCACCATAATTTGTCAGCAAGTCGCGCAACTGTTCGTAGAAATAATCCAGATATTCAGGAGTTCCATAATTAGCCTGATGTCTGTCCCAAGGAGAAAGATAAACGGCAAATTTAAGTCCATACTTCTTACAAGCCTCCGAAAGTTCTTTCACGATATTACCCTTACCATCTTTGTATGGAGATTTGGCAATAGTATAATCTGTTCCCTCGAATGGCCACAGGCAAAAGCCGTCATGATGCTTAGCAGTAAGAATAACACCGGTCATTCCTGATTTAACCAAAGTCTGAGCCCACTGTTCACAGTCAAGTTTAGCAGGATTAAATACCTTAGGGTCTGTATCTCCATATCCCCATTCACGGTCATTGAATGTATTAAGTCCAAAATGGATAAAAGCATAGGTTTCCATTTTCTGCCATTCTATCTGTTCGGGAGAAGGAATAGGCAATACAGCTTCGGGAGCAGCAACCTTAGGTTGTGAACACGCTGTAAAAGCTGCTGCAATGGCAGCCAGCGGAGACAATATAAAGAGTGATTTTGTTCTCATGATATTTACACAAAAATTAAATGATGCCAAATATAATAAAAAAAGAGTATCCTGCATAAAAAAACAAGCAGAACATCTTTTTTTGCCGTAAATTCAGTTACAGTCCTAAAACAAACCGGAAATACGGAATTAAATAGTACCTATAATTCAAGAAGTCACAAAACAAGGACATTCTGAAAGCTAAGTAAAGGCACGGAAAACTATTCAGTCTTTTTTGTTGACAGTTTCTCAAGGAAGTACACCATAAAGAAACCAACCACCATCAGCACTACAGCTTCTACAACATATTCGTCAGGCATAATATTAGTCTCTATAAGCGGTTTAATTTCTCCATGACTGTCTGTATAAGTTTCCACCACTTCTTTCCAAGGCCAGACCTTATTCAGAGAGCCAAGCATAAATCCTGTCAACACAGAAAGAGTAATATTTCTGAAATGTTTCAATGCATATGAAAGTATTCTTGAAAATGAAGTGATACCAATGAAAGCTCCACAACCAAATATTGCAATTATCACAAGATCCAAAGTCTTGACAGCTTCCATTATAAAAAAGTATTTTCCCAAGAGAACAAGTATAAAGCTTCCGGATATTCCAGGTAAAATCATGGCACATATTGCAATAGCTCCACAAAGGAATATAAACAAATAATTACTTGGAGTCTCAGCAGGTGTAGCAACAGTAATATAATAAGCAACCCCGGCTCCTACAACAAACGCAAGAATTGTTTTCCAGTTCCTTTCCTTTATATCCTTAGATACAAACCAAGTAGATGCCAAAACCAATCCAAAGAAAAAAGACCACACCAGCACAGGATGATCGGTAAGTAGCCATGTAATGACTTTCGCCAAAGAAAACACACTGATTCCCACTCCCAGCAAAATAGAAAAAAGGAAACTACCGTTAATACTTTTCCAAAAGTCAGAAAGTTTGCCGGTAAGGAGTAATTTTATGCTATTGGCATTAATACTTTTGACTGAATTGATCAATTCATCGTAAATACCTACAATGAATGCAATAGTTCCACCAGATACTCCAGGCACCACATCAGCTGCCCCCATTCCCATACCTTTCAGCACAAGAGTTGCATAATCCTTAAGTTTACGTTCCATTAAAAAAACATTAATACGTTTGAATAAAATTTCCGTTTAAATATAAAATTAAGATACAGGCCATTATTGTACACATATAAAACATCCATAATTAATGACATATATATTGTGTAACCGGCCGGTAATTCAGTGCAAAAATAAAGAAAAAACATATTATACGAAAAAAAACACTCACCTATCTAAACAATCTACGTATTTTATTGTTATATATTACGTAACGTAAAATCAAATAACATGTCAAAGACAAAATTTAAAGGAACAGACGTAACCTTACAGGGAGAGTTTGTAAAGAAAGGAAGTTTAGCACCCGACTTTACTTTAGTGAAAGGTGATCTTTCACTGTTTAATCTGTCGGATGTAAAAGGAAAGAATGTTGTTCTCAATATCTTTCCAAGCTTAGACACCGGTGTATGTGCCACTTCCGTCAGAAAGTTCAACAAGCTGGCAGCAGGAGCCAATAATACTGTAGTATTGGCAATATCAAAGGACCTGCCTTTTGCCCAGGGAAGATTCTGCACTACCGAAGGAATAGAAAATGTAATACCATTGTCTGATTTCAGAAATCTGACAGACTTTGCCAACAAATATGGAGTATTAATGACAGACGGTCCTCTTGCAGGATTGCTGGCCCGTGCCGTTGTGGTTATTAATCCGGATGGAGAAATTATATATACAGAACTTGTACCTGAAATTGTACAGGAACCTGATTATGATTCTGCTCTTGCAGGAATCGGGGCTTTATAAAAAGCAAAAATAAAATTTTCATCTGAAAATCAACATAATCAATACACAAACTACAAAAGCAGATATAAATAACAATTCAAATTAATCTGAACACATAATTAAATACATCTTATTTAAACAATCACAAAAACTAGTTTATAAATATATATATAAAGAAAAGGTCGGGTAATACTTGGAAAAGTAATCCCGACCTTTTTTAGTAGGTTGAATAAAAATTTTACAAGTTAAGTAAAAATATTAAATATGCAACACATTAATATTATAATATCATGTAAATTATTTATAACAGATAATGAGGAATCCCGGATACTACAAAATTAGGAATCTCAACAAAGCATATCATTCTGCCGAAAAATCCTTTATTCTCTGTTCTTCGGTAAGACGACACACAAGCAGCGTGTCATTCTTTTCAGCTATAATATATCCGTCCAGTCCCTGTACCACAACCTTTTTCTCCTGTGTAGTATGCACTATGCAGTTTCTTGACTCATACATTTTAATATTGTTGCCTATACATACATTGCCATAAGCATCCTTCTGTAAGTTATCATGAAGCGATCCCCAGGTACCCAAATCACTCCATCCGAATGAAGACGGGAAAACAAAAATTTCATCAGCCTTTTCCATTATAGCATAATCTACAGAAATATTTTCACACATAGGGAACATCTGGTCTATCATTTCCTGTTCTTTGTCTGTATAATAATAAGGCATCATCTTTTCGAAAATCTTATTAAGAGCAGGCTGATATACACGCATTGCATTTACTATGGTGTTTACATTCCATACAAATATTCCTGCATTCCAGAAAAAGTTTTTCTTCTGTATATATCTCTCAGCTGTTGCAAGATCAGGTTTTTCCTTGAAAGCATCAACACGGTATATTTCTTTATTCGAAGGACATGCCATAGACAAATCAGCCTCTATATAACCGTAACCGGTTTCAGGACGTGTAGCCTTGATTCCTAAAGTCACAATGGCGTCCGATGATAGAGTGAAACGCATGGCAGAATTTATAACTCTGCGAAACTCTTCAACATCCATTATAATATGGTCACTTGGAGTTACTACTATATTGGCCTTAGGGTTTTTAGTCTTTATTTTCCAACTGACATATGCTATACACGGTGCAGTATTGCGGCGGCAAGGCTCAAGAAGTATATGATCGGAAAGAATATCGGGCAACTGCTCTTTTACAATCGATTCATAATTGGCTGAAGTAACAATCCAGATATTCTCCTGAGGACATATTCCCTTAAATCTGTCCATAGTAAGCTGAATGAGGGTTCTTCCACAACCTAAAACATCAATAAACTGCTTAGGAAGCTGCTGGCTGCTCATAGGCCAGAAACGACTGCCTACTCCACCAGCCATTATTACTATATGGTTATTTTTGTTAACATCCATAAACAAACAATTTATTACAGTTACATTACCGCAAATTTATATTATTTTTTCAATAAATCACAAGACTTTAACAGAAAAATCCAACATAATTAAATGATTCTGCGAATACTAAAACATATACAGACATAACTCACATCACCGACCACCGTTTTTCCTATATTATCCAAAGAAGTAAAAGATAAAAAAAGATGTATTGGATATTTTTTTTACATTTGCATTACTATCGTGAGTTTCAAACTCACCACACTTTTTCATTAAACATAAAAACAAGATTAGTATGACAACAAAAAAATACCCGTGCGTACTCACAATTGCCGGTTCCGACTGTAGTGGAGGTGCCGGAATACAAGCCGATATAAAAACCATATCAGCCTTAGGAGCATACGCAGCCAGTGCCATAACTGCCATAACTGTACAAAATACATGTGGAGTTACAGGAATACATCCTGTTCCACCACTCTATGTCAAGGGACAGATAGATGCAGTAATGACCGACATACGTCCGGATGCCATCAAAATTGGAATGATAAACGATGTGGAAATTGTAAAAGTTATTGCAGACTCTATAAAAGAGTATAATCCTAAATTTGTGGTATTCGATCCGGTTATGGTATCTACCAGCGGATGTAAGCTTATTGAAGATTCCGCAATAGAAGCTATTACATCGATGCTCATACCTTTATCTACAGTCATTACTCCTAATTTGAGTGAAGCAATGGTGCTTACCGGAAAAAAATTAAGTGGAGTTGAATCTATGACTATTGCCGGGAAAGAACTTCTCGGTATGGGATGTGGTTCGGTACTCATTAAAGGCGGACACCTTGAAGGGGATGACATGTGTGATGTTATGTGTGCAGCCGGAGAAGAAAAACCTTATATATTCAAAGCCAAAAAGATTGACAGCAAAAATACTCACGGCACAGGATGCACCTTATCGTCAGCCATTGCCACCTTGCTTGCGTTGGGACATGAACTGCCTGAAGCTGTATCTGAAGCAAAAGAATATGTCTACAAAGGAATTGAAAGCGGTAAAGACATACATATAGGCGAAGGACACGGGCCTCTGAACCATTTCCATTCGCCTGTAAAAATGCACATTTTCGACATAAATGAGTAATTTTCAAAAAGATTCATTACCTTTGCAACATCGTAAACTTTTCAAAGTAAGTTTCCGTCCGGACATTTCTTGAGAAATCAAGCAAAGGAAAATTAAAGCTAAGTAAGAAGTAAAACAACTAAAAATAGAACAACTAAAAAAAATAAATTATGAAAGCATTTGTATTTCCAGGACAGGGTGCCCAGTTTGTAGGAATGGGTAAAGACCTGTATGAAAACTCGGCTTTGGCCAAAGAACTTTTCGAAAAAGCTAACGAAATTCTCGGTTACCGCATCACAGATATCATGTTCGAAGGTACTGACGAAGATTTGCGTCAGACTAAGGTTACACAACCTGCAGTTTTCCTTCACTCTGTAATTTCTGCTCTTTGTATGGGAAATGATTTTAAACCGGAAATGACTGCCGGACATTCATTGGGCGAATTCTCTGCACTTGTAGCTGCCGGAGCTCTTTCTTTCGAAGACGGACTTAAACTTGTATATGCACGTGCCATGGCTATGCAGAAAGCTTGTGAGGCTAAACCTTCTACTATGGCCGCCATCATTGCTCTTCCTGATGAAAAAGTTGAAGAAATCTGCGCTAAAGTTGCGGCAGAAGGTGAAGTTTGTGTTGCTGCCAACTACAACTGCCCTGGACAGATTGTTATCTCTGGTTCTATAGAGGGTATCAACAAGGCTTGTGAGCTTATGAAAGAAGCTGGCGCAAAACGTGCTCTTCCTCTTAAGGTGGGCGGCGCATTCCACTCTCCACTTATGGACCCAGCAAAAGTAGAACTCGAAGCTGCAATCAATGCCACTGAATTCCACACTCCAAAATGTCCTGTATACCAGAATGTTGATGCTAAGCCTTATACAGATCCTGCTAAGATCAAGGCTAATCTTGTAGCTCAGCTTACTGCTTCTGTACGATGGACTCAGACAGTACAGAATATGATTACCGACGGTGCAGACGACTTTACTGAATGCGGCCCGGGTGCAGTTCTTCAGGGACTTATCAAGAAAATTAACAAAGAAGTAAATGCTCACGGAATTGAGTAATATTATTTCTTAAAGTCCAATATTTATTTTCAGATACCAAGTACCTTATCTTTAAACAGGAATCCTGTAAATATGGAATCTGAATCATAAAGCAAGTGTATTTTATTATCTGTAAATTACAAAAATTATAAGCACGTATTTCCCAAAGGTAAAATTCATGGGAATACGTGCTTTTTTGTTTATAAATCAAAATTTTTCTTTTCCTTTGTCATTCATTTTTGATATATTTGCACAAAGACAAAAAACTTGAACTATGAATACATCGAAAACTGATAAAGAGAAAGAACTGAAAGTACCTGAAAAAATGGTAATATATCAGGTATTTACACGTCTGTTCGGAAACCGTACTTTGGCTTGCAGACAGAATGGAAGCATTAAGGAAAACGGTTGTGGTAAGTTCAATAATTTTACGGAACAGGCTCTTAACGATATCAAAAAATTAGGTGCGACTCATATATGGTATACCGGAGTCATAGCACATGCCACTAAGACAGACTATTCTGAATTCGGAATTCCCAAAGATCATCCGGCTGTGGTAAAAGGCAGGGCTGGTTCCCCGTATGCTATAAAGGATTATTATGATGTTGATCCCGACCTTGCTGTAGATGTCAATAACAGGATGAACGAGTTTCAGGCATTGGTTCAGCGTACTCACGATGCCGGTCTGAATATTATAATCGACTTTGTACCTAATCATGTGGCCCGACAGTATAAGTCTCTTGCCAAACCTGAAGGAGTAAAGGATCTTGGAGAAGATGACGATAAAAGTGTTTCTTTCGCTCCAAACAATAACTTCTATTATATTCCGGGGGAAGAGCTGAAAGGTGATATCGACCTTTATGATGAAGAAGCCGGAAGGTATGTAGAAATGCCTGCAAAGGCTACTGGAAACAACTGCTTTGGTGCCTGGCCCAACCGCAACGACTGGTATGAAACAGTAAAGCTTAATTATGGCGTAGACTATTACAACAATTCAGGATGCCATTTTAATCCTGTTCCCGATACATGGATAAAAATGAGAGACATCCTTCTCTTCTGGGCCGAAAAGGATATCGATGGTTTCAGATGTGATATGGCAGAAATGGTTCCATGCGAATTCTGGGGATGGGCCATTCCTCAGATTAAAGAGAAATATCCGAAAATTATATTTATTGCTGAGGTTTATAATCCTAATGAGTACAGAAATTATATTTACAATGGTCATTTCGACTACCTATACGACAAAGTTGGACTATATGATACTCTGCGTGCAGTAATCTGCAATTCAGGTTCGGCCACAAGCATCACTTCATGCTGGCAGAGCGTAAGCGATATTCAAAGCCACATGCTGAACTTCCTCGAAAATCATGACGAACAGAGAATTGCTTCCGATTTCTTTGCGGGATGCGGATTGAAGGCTTTCCCGGCAATGATTGTTTCTGCATGTATGAACACTAACCCTGTAATGATATATTTCGGTCAGGAATATGGTGAAAGGGGTATGGATAATGAAGGCTTCAGCGGACGCGACGGAAGAACTACCATTTTTGATTATTGGAGCATAGACAGCATACGCAGATGGACAAACCATGGAAGGTTCAACACACATCTCATGAACCACAAGGAAAAGACCATACACAATTTCTACAGAAAGCTGCTTAATTTATGCAATGAAGAAAAATGTATCTCAAGAGGAGAATTCTTCGATTTGATGTATGCCAATATAAACGGCTGGCAGATGAATGAACACAAACAGTTTGTATTCCTGAGAAAATGTGAAGATGAAGCATTGCTTATAGCCGTCAATTTCAGTGATATTTCCATGAGAATTGCCGTGAATATACCTGAACATGCTTTCGAATATCTGCAAATGCCTAAGTTCAGCAAGATTAAGGTCAAAGATCTTATATCCGACAATGAGGAAAAGATTTCATTTACTTCTGAAAAGCCTACAGGCATAGAGCTTCCGGCCAACAGCGGTAAGATTCTTAAGATTCATCTTAAATAAAATAAATATATCAAAATAATAGCGGTATCTGAAATATAAGAAACAGATATCGCTATTATTTTTTTCCTTTTGCATCAAGAAGCACAGTGGCGTTTACCTTGAGTGAAATAATTTTACGGTAATAATTCCCTACTCATTACAGACTACACATTACTTTATTATTCCAGTATCTGTATCTTTCAGATTAATATTCTTGCTTATGCTATTATATTTTCTTCCTTTATTGAATCTGAAGGATATATTCAATGAAACAAGATTACAGTAGTCGCGGCTGTAAAGTGTTGTAATCTTATGAATATTTTCATTAAGAAGTTCAGATTCAGACATCTTATATTTTGATACAAAAGGTTGTTGGCATGATAGAGCAAACTGCCAGTTTTTATACTTATAAGAAGCCTTGATATT
>JAXEBI010000023.1:0-116433 GCA_034094155.1 Phocaeicola sp. | reverse complement strand
TGGGACACATTCCGTTGTCTTTTCCCTCTTCTTAACCTTGTTTATCCTTCTGTTAATAAAGAAATACAGGAAGGACTTATCAATACATATAAGGAAAGTGGCTTCTTCCCAGAATGGGCAAGTCCGGGACACAGAGGATGTATGGTAGGAAACAATTCTGCATCTGTACTTGTAGATGCCTATATGAAAGGTGTGAGAGTAGACGACCTTGAAACTCTTTATGAAGGACTTATTCACGGAACAGAAAATGTTCATCCTGAAGTTTCTTCTACAGGCCGTTTGGGATATGAATATTACAATAAGCTTGGTTATGTCCCTTATGATGTGAAGATTAACGAAAATGCGGCACGTACACTTGAGTATGCATACAACGATTGGTGTATATACAAGCTTGCAAAAGAACTGAAGCGTCCTAAGAAGGAAATAAAGCGTTTTGCTGAGCGCTCCATGAACTATAAGAACCTTTTTGATAATGAAACAAAACTGATGAGAGGCAAGAAGGAAAATGGAGAATTTGTTGTTCCTTTCTCACCGTTGAAATGGGGTGATGCCTTTACCGAAGGAAACAGCTGGCATTATACATGGTCTGTATTCCACGACCCTCAGGGACTTATAAATCTTATGGGAGGTGATGAGGTATTTGTTTCTATGCTGGATTCAGTATTCTCTGTCCCACCTGTTTTTGATGAAAGTTATTATGGTCAGGTTATACATGAGATACGTGAGATGACTGTCATGAATATGGGTAACTATGCACATGGTAACCAGCCTATACAGCACATGATATACTTGTATAATTATGCCAAACAGCCATGGAAAGCCCAATACTGGCTGCGTGAAGTGATGAACAGAATGTATACTCCTACCCCTGACGGCTATTGCGGAGACGAAGATAACGGACAGACTTCTGCATGGTATGTGTTTACAGCCCTCGGATTCTATCCTGTTTGTCCGGGAAGCAATGAGTATGTTGTTGGCGCTCCTTTGTTTAAGGAAGCAAAAATACATCTCGAAAATGGTAAGGATGTAACTATATCGGCACCCGATAACAGTGACAGGAATATTTATATCAAGGATATGAAACTCAACGGCGAGTCGTATACACATAATTATCTTAAACATGAGACTCTGATGGATGGAGCTGTAATTTCGATAGATATGAGTGACGTTCCGAACAAGACAAGAGGTATTGCCGCTGAAGATGCCCCATATTCGTTTTCAAACAATGAATAATCCATTTAAGTAGAGGAATTATGAAGAATTTATTTATAGTGATGCTTTCTGCTCTTGTAGCTTCCTGTGGAGGTAATTCTGTAAAACAGGCCGATAATGAGACCGATTATACAGCATTTGTAGACCCGCGCATAGGAACAGGAGGCCACGGACATGTATTTTACGGGGCAAATGTACCTTACGGGTTTGTTCAACTGGGACCAAGCAGTATACCTCAGGAGTGGGACTGGGTATCGGGATATCACGTTTCCGATTCAACTGTGATAGGCTTTCCGCATACCCACCTCAGCGGTACAGGTATAGGCGATCTTCATGATATAAATGTTATGCCTGTGGTGGGAGAAGTGAAATATGCAAGAGGAAATTCATCATCGTATGATACAGGCCTATGGTCGTATTCAGACAGATCGAAAGAATTTGTTACTCCCGGGTATTACAGAACCCATCTGATGAGATACGACGTCGATGTGGAACTTACTGCCACAAAGCGTGTAGGTTTCCACAAATACACATTCCATACATCGCAAAAGCCGGCTGTGGTTTTCGATATGGTGAACGGCGGATGTTGGGACAGACCGGAAAATGCACTTGTGAGAGTTGTAAACGACTCAACAATAAGCGGATTCAGATATTCTTCGGGATGGGCGAAAGACCAGAGAGTTTTCTTTAGGGCTGAGTTCTCGAGAAAGATAGATAATGTAGAGTTTATAGTAAACGATTCTGTAAAGAATGGTAATATGGCAAGCGGTGAAAGACTTTTTGCCAGAGTAAACTTTGCACAGGGTAATGATGAACCGCTATACATGAAGGTGGCTCTCTCGCCTGTATCGGAAGATGGTGCTGCCTTAAATATGAAGGCAGAACTGAGCGGATGGGACTTTGAAAAGACTGTTGCCGATGCCCGCGATGCTTGGAATAAAGAATTGGGCAAAGTTCAGGTATATACAGACGATAATGTAGCCAAGAAGATTTTCTATACAAGTCTTTATCATACCATGTTTGCTCCTTCGGAATTCTGCGATGTAAATGGAGATTATTATGGAGCCGATAATGAAATGCATAAGAATGAAGGCTTTAAAAACTATACCACATTCTCTTTGTGGGATACATATCGTGCAGCACAGCCTTTGATGACTATCCTCCATCCCGAAAAGATGAAAGATATAATTCAGACAATGCTTACTATATACAAGCAGCAAGGCAAATTGCCTGTATGGCATCTCATGGGATGTGAAACCGACTGTATGGTTGGCAATCCGGGAGTTCCCGTTGTAGCCGATGCCATACTGAAGGATATAAGCGGATTCGACAGAGAACTTGCATTCGAAGCTCTTAAAGAATCCTCTATGCTTCCGCAGAGAGGTATGGAATTCAGAATAAAACATGGATTTATACCGGCCGATCTGATGAAAGAAGCAATAGCATATGATATGGAATATGCCATAGCCGACTGGAGTGTAGCTCAGGCAGCATTGAAGTTGGGTAAGCAGGATGACTATAAGTATTTCCTTGAAAGAAGCAAGTCTTACAGAAATTACTTCGACCCTACAACAGGATTCATGCGCGGTAAAATGCTCGACGGCTCTTTAAGAACACCTTTCAGTCCGTATTCTTCATCACACAGAGATGACGACTATTGTGAAGGTAATGCCTGGCAGTATACATGGCTTGTACCTCACGATGTAGAAGGCCTTATTGACTGTTTCGGCAGCAAGGAAGCTTTCCTCAACAAGCTTGATTCTCTGTTTATAGCAAATGGAAATATGGGAGATGCCTCTTCGCCTGATATAAGCGGACTGATAGGACAGTATGCTCATGGCAATGAACCGAGTCATCATACCATATATCTTTACACCTTAGCCGGCCAGCCGTGGAAAGCAGCTTCGCGAGTAAAAGAAGTTCTGAATACAATGTATACCGATAAGGTAGACGGACTGTCGGGAAATGAGGATGTAGGCCAGATGTCGGCATGGTATGTCTTGTCATCGTTAGGTTTTTATCAGGTAGAGCCTGCTGGCGGAAAATTTGTTTTCGGCTATCCTAACTTTGATAAAGCTGTGATTTCTGTTCCTGGCGGAAGCTTTACTATACAGAAAGAAAATACCGGCAAGACAAATTCATATATTCAGAATATTAAGCTCAACGGCATGGAATATACCAAACCTTGGATTGAGTATGCTGACATTATGAAAGGCGGAAACCTCAATATTGTTATGGGTGATGAACCTGTAGTGTGGTACTGACAAATAGAATAAAATCCATAAATTTGTCTGTAATAGCCTTAATAATAATATTTTTCAGTAATTTTGCAGAATGAATTCAGCAAGTATGGCGGCATATTATTGGTTTGACCGCCATACTTGTCAATTAATCAGTAAATCAACACAGAATAAATATTTTTTTAATGAGCTATTCAATTAAAGACTTTGAAATAATGGCTCCGGTTGGCTCACGCGAGTCACTGGCTGCGGCCATTAATGCAGGTGCCGACTCTATCTACTTCGGAATAGAGAGTCTGAATATGCGTGCACGTTCTGCAAGTGCGTTCACCATCGACGATTTGCGTGAGATTGCAAAAATCTGCGATGAAAACGGAGTAAAGAGTTATCTTACTATCAATACCATTATTTACGATGAAGATATCGAACTGATGCGTAAGATTGTAGATGCTGCCAAGGAAGCCGGAATAAGCGCTGTAATAGCCGCCGATGTATCGGTTATGGCATACTGTAATGAAGTTGGACAGGAAGTGCATCTTTCTACACAGCTTAATATCAGCAATGCCGAAGCCCTGAAATTCTACTCAAGATTTGCAGATGTAGTGGTTCTGGCACGTGAGCTTAATCTGAAGCAGGTAAGAAAGATTTATGATGCTATACAGGAACAGAATATCGTTGGTCCGATGGGCGAAAAGGTAAGAATAGAAATGTTCTGTCACGGTGCGTTGTGTATGGCTGTTTCGGGCAAATGCTATCTTAGCCTTAATGAACTGAATGCTTCGGCCAACCGTGGTGCATGTATGCAGGTTTGCCGCCGTTCTTATATAGTAAAAGACAAGGAAAGTGATATAGAACTGGAAGTAGACAACCAGTATATCATGTCGCCTAAGGACCTTAAGACAATTCATTTCATGGATGAAATGATTGAAGCCGGAGTGCGTGTGTTCAAGATAGAGGGACGTGCCCGCGGACCTGAGTATGTGAAGACCGTAGTGGAATGTTATAAGGAAGCTATACGTTCATATCTCGAGGGTACATTTACAGAAGAAAAGAAAGCCGACTGGGACAAGAGACTCAAAACCGTATTCAACCGCGGATTCTGGAACGGCTATTACCTCGGACAGCGTCTTGGTGAATGGAGTAAGAACTATGGTTCTGAGGCAACAGAAAGAAAGGTATATGCAGGTAGAGGTATAAAGTATTTTTCAAATATCGGAGTTGCGGAGTTCCTTATCGAGGCTACTGAAATCAAGGTAGGAGATAAGTTGCTTATTACCGGACCAACTACTGGTGCCATGTATGTAGACCTTGAGGAAGCGCGTGTAGCGCTCAAGCCTGTTGATGTTGTTAAGAAGGGAGTGCATGTATCATTTAAGGTACCCGACAGAGTACGTCCAAGCGACAAACTGTACCGCATTGTTCCTGCAGATGAACTGAAGAAAAATAAACAGTAACAAGATAAATAAAACATTTAAAATATTCTATTTTTTTGATAATCTTGTTGCTTATGCTCATATAGAAATCTCTTTTTAGGAATGATATTGAAAAAAAAATATATATATCACCTAAGAAGAGATTTTTTTTATCAGAATAACTGATTAATGAATAACGATATATTATCTTTATAGCCTTTAAGCAGGGAAACTTGAAAATCAGAAAAAATTGAAAATCATAATAACAAATACCCGAAATAAAATATCATGGATGACTTTTTATCATTATTCAGGAAATCCAGTGTTTCGCGACAGATGGATTCTAAGAAAACAAGTACAGAAACACCTTTATTCCTGATAGATTTTGATGAGTCGGGAGGAGCTTATATAAGGATAGTTGATTCTAAGCTTAACGATATAATGCCCGACTACCGTCTTTTTAGTGGTGATGTGTTTCATGTCCTCCGTTCGCTTGAAACAATACGCCAGGACAGAATCATGAACTTTTCCTGGGATGAACATCTCAATTATATTTTCCTTAAAGACTACCCGTATCTTATTTTTCAGCTCTTGAGATGTGATAATCTTATAACATCTGCCGGAGAAAGAATTTCCGTTTCCGGAAATGAAGCTTCTGTAAATCTTAAACTTGAAAGGAATGATAATGAAATACAATCATCTTTATATTTAGTGACAGATAACGGAAGAGTATCCGATTTTAATTTCCTCTCGGATGTCTTTGTGCTTGCCGGCAAAACTATATTCCCGATAAAATCAGCCGGTGAGAATTATCTCAGACTACGTCATTTCGCTTCATCCTTCTATGAAAGCCAACTTGAGATATTCCTGTCGGTATTCTATTCGTTTGTAGAGAATGTACTTCTCGATTTCGAGGATTATGAACTTGTGTTTTCCGGACAGAGTATAAGTTCTGTTCCTACCATTATATTCGAGAAGGTAGATTCTGATATGGCATTATATCTTCGTCTTATTCATACTATACCCGGTGTGGAAATGAATATTCTGCAGAACTTTGATCTGACTTATAAAGCTACCGTTACAGCCGATCATAAGGTGGTGCTCAACCGTATTTCCTATCAGTCGGTTACTGAATCTTCAGCAATGAAGCTGTATAAGCAGATAATTAGTTTCTCGCCCGATAAAGCTTCCCAGAAGGGTGTTTTCTATGATGATCATATGTTTATTGTTCCTGCCGAGACTGCCTCTCCTTTTCTCTTGAATGGTTTGCCTTCCATCATAAAGGAATATCAGCTTTTGGGTACCGAAAAACTTCATGAGTATAAGGTTAAACCCGTAGCTCCGAAAGTTCATCTGGCGTTGGGCTCGGGTATAGACTTCCTTGAGGGAGATGCCGATATCGTAATCGACAATGAAAAGTTTACTTTGAAACAGTTCTTCAGCCAGTATCAGAAACAGAAATATATAACACTGTCGGACGGCAACAGGGCCATAGTGGAAGAAGGTTATTTTAAGAAAATAGAACGCCTTCTGAATAAGTCAAAGAGCAAGGGTAAGGTAAAGATTTCTTTCTTCGACCTTCCTGAAGTGGAAGAACTTTTGAATGCTCCTCTTGAGCACGAAGCCTTTAAAAGACATAGAGAAGTTTTCGAAGGATTCAATAAACTTGCTTCCCAGAAAATGAAGTTCAGTCAGGTAAAGGCCGATTTGCGTGAATATCAGAAAGAGGGTGTAAAGTGGATTAACTATCTGTATGAAAATAATCTTGGAGGTTGTCTTGCCGATGATATGGGTTTAGGTAAGACACTGCAGACTATCGCAATGCTCGCGCGTATATATCCCAAAACCAAGAAGCCTTCTTTGCTCGTAATGCCAAAGAGCCTGTTGTTCAACTGGCAGAGTGAAATCAGAAAATTTGCGCCACAGCTTGATGTGTATACCTATTATGGAACAGACCGTGATATGGCTCTTGCCCGTAAGTCGCATGTAATTCTTACCACATATGCCATAGTGCGCAATGATATTGAGACATATAGAAAAGAAGACTTCCATTATGTGATATTGGATGAATCGCAGAATATAAAAAATGTATCGGCTCAGATAACACAGGCAGTGCTGCTGCTTAACGCCGAACACAGACTGGCGCTTAGCGGAACACCTATAGAGAATAATCTTACAGAACTGTATTCTTTATTCAGATTCCTTAATCCGGCTATGTTCGGTTCATTGGAAGATTTCAATTCGCAGTATACATATCCTATACAGAAAAACAATGATAAGGAAGTTATGATGGCTTTGCGGAAGAAGATTTATCCGTTTATGCTTAGAAGACTTAAGAAGGATGTGCTTAAGGAACTGCCTGAAAGAATAGAACAGACTCTGTATGTGGAGATGGAACCTGAACAGGCAAGTTTCTATGAAGAAAGACGAAGGTATTATTATGATCAGGTGAAACAGAGCATAGCTGCCGAGGGTATAAAGAAATCTCAGTTTGTAATGTTCCAGGCATTGAATGAACTGAGACGTATATCTTCTGTTCCGGAAAGCTTGAGTGACGGCAATATAAAATCTCCTAAACTGAACATATTGCTCGATTCTCTTTCCGATGCCGTGGAAAACGGACATAAGGTGGTGGTGTTCTTTAATTATATAGCAGGAATTGAACTTGTAGGCGACCGCCTTAATGAGTATGGAATAGACTTTACATGTATGACCGGTTCTACACACGACAGAAAGGGAGTAGTGGAACGTTTCCAGAACGACCCTAAATGTAAGGTTTTGCTCATGACTCTGAAAACAGGGGGTGTAGGCCTTAATCTTACTTCTGCCGATACTGTGTTTATATTCGAGCCGTGGTGGAACAAGGCTGCCGAAGAACAGGCAATAAACCGTCTGCACCGTTTCGGACAGAAATCGAATGTGTTGAGTTATTCAATAATAACACGAGGCAGCATAGAAGAAAAAATCTGCCTGCTGCAGCAACAGAAAGCCGAACTGTTTGAGGGCTTGATAGGAAGTGATTCTTCGTCTTCCAAACAACTTTCTGAAGAAGATATTAACTTTATTCTTGGTTAGTGATTATGGGATTTAAAAAGACAAAAATGAATATTGTTACCGAGGTTTCGGGTTTGCCAGAGTTATTGTTGGTAAAACCGAATCATGATATATACGAAGAAAATATATCGCTTCTCGACAGAACGACAATTGATGACTTGAAGACAATATTTCCTACCTTCAGGTCTTTAATAGCCGGAAAGAATGTGTATTTGGTTGATAATAGAACAAAGGAAAAAGAACTGTTTATGCCGGCAATGAACTTATTGTATGGTAAGAAGGTGGTAAAGTTCGACTATTTGTGCTTTTATTCTGCTATTCTGAGCTGTCGTGAAAATGTTGAATTATATTATTCTACTTTTTCCGAAAGTGTGAAAAAACTATATAGGGCTGTGTATGATAAAGCGTTTGTAAGTCTGCAGGAAGCCAATTCTATATTGGGAAGAGAAGCTATGGTTGTTGAGGAAGTGAGTTATTTCCGCAGAAAAAGACTTGCAGATGATTTGCCTTTCTTAGGTTATGTAACTTCTAAAAACGGCAAGACCAACAGATATGGCCTTGAGCTTAATGATATCTTCATTTATATGAAGAGTTTCTATTATAATGCGTTTTATTACTTTGTTTATAATGACATTGAGCGTGGGAAAATAAAAGGATACGACAAACTTCCCGAGAATGAAAACTTAAATATATTCAATGGTGAGTTGAGTCTTATGAGAGAATTTCCTTTTCTGCTTAGTCTCAGTCATCAGGGAGTTCTTAAGATAGGTACGTCTAAGAAGATGTCGGTTTCTTTATTGAAGAAAGTGTCTTCGCAGATTAAGCTGATGGAGTTTTATCCGGATAAATCGGATAAAAAAGATGCAGAGGTATCCAAATTACGGGCAACACTTCTTCTGAATGCGTTTACAGCTTATATGGAAGATCCTACATTTATAAATAAAGATGAATCTCTTGAGAATATAATGAAGGATGTGATGATTCGTACTGTCAACAAGACATCATTACAGTTGAATTTACTGCTTCCTCATATTTCGGGACTAAGGTCGAATTACTACTCATACAATTATGTTTATGAGATGAATGATTCTATATTGCATTTTTTTGGAGAATGCCTTAGAGGTAAATGGTATAGTGTAGATGACCTTATAAGCTTTCTGCAGTTAGAAACAGACGGAGCGTCGTTGCGTTTCTTTGAGCTTGATTCCTTTAATATTCAGAAGGTAGCCAACAAGAAAAATAATGAACTTATATCTACAGATGCTATAGTAAGTAATGTATCTGTTCCGTTTGTCAAATACTATATACTTATGATGTCGAGCTTGGGCATGCTTGATGTGGCATATTCCGATTATAATGAATCGTTCAATACTGACGCAGATGGTGTAAAATGGTTCAGGCTTACTAATTTAGCATATTATGCATTGGGTATTGACAAGAAATATACTCCACAACAGATATTAGCGGAAAAGAATTATTTTGAGGTTGATCCGGACAGACTCATAGTTAAGTCGCTCGATAAGAACAATCCTTATGAGGGAATGTTGAACGACATTTCTACTCCTATTGGTGGAGGACGATATGTTTTTACTGAGAAATCTTTCCTGAAGAACTGTAACAGTGAAACTGATGTTTCCGATAAGATTAGTTTGTTTGAAAGGTTTGTATGTTCCGAAAAGCCTCCTTTGTGGAACAGGTTCTTTGCTTCGTTGTTGGATAAATGCAGTCCTCTCAAGTCTCTTAATCAAGATTCATATTTGATATATTCTCTTGATAAGGATAATAGGGAACTTATAGAATTACTGGCCCTTGACCCTGTTTTAAGGAAGCTGATTATCCGTGCGGAGGGTTATATTATATTGGTTGAGAAGAAAAACAACAAGAAGGTTATTGACCGGTTGAAAAGTCTTGGATATTTGATATGATAATTGTTATCCATCCCTGTTGATAACTTATATATTATTATAGGTTGATAATGTTGAAAACCTGTTGATAATGTATTGTTCCTGATTATATATGTATCTGTAATATTATGTATATCAGTGTAATAATATGTTATCAACAGGTTTTGTTTATTTGTTGATAAGTGGTTTGTTACAATGTTTGTTTGTTGTTGATAAGTGTAGTGTAATATTATTCGTTTTATATATAAAGTTTTTTATGGTTTATATAGCTTATCAATTAATTTTCTACAAGGAATTTCTCTACATGCTTTACCAAACCTATTTTCATGTCACGCTCATTGTATTGCTCAGTGAAAGTCAGCATATCAAATATATATGGGTCTTTGAGCATTGATTTCACATCATTAGCTTCCGAAACAGGTAGGGTTTCAGTGAAATTGTTAGCCAACGCTCCATGCTTGCCATAATCATCAAGTTTGATGGCTTCTTGCAGATAGCGTGTTGTCCAGTGATTGGTAATACTCTGTACCATATACCAATAGCGTGCACGAATATCTTTAACCTGCTTTATCAATACAAGATTGTGCGTCCAATCCAGATGCTTGATAGGGAGAGTGAAATTATATTCATCCAATTGCGAAATCACTGATTTCGCAATTGGAGAAACAATCCCTTTTACCATTGTAAACTCTTGATTTTATTCGTTGAAGAACTGTACCATATATTGCATATTTTATGCTATAGTCACCTTTGATATATTTAACGTGAGTTCGACGAATTATAAGTACTTGTAAACTTGGTGATTATTGATGTCATGATGGCAAAATATACGCTTAAGCCAGCAACAAAACGTAAATATCACCGTAAATCCACCATGTCCAAGACGGAAATCATGCTTATCACGATACTTTTTCATGACTCTGGCTATCGTAGTCTGAAACATTTCTTTCTGGAAAAGATTTGCAAACAAATTTGTGATTTCTTTCTAAAAGTTGTTTTATATAACTGCTTTGTGGAACTGGGAAAAGAGGTGGCTATCCCGTTAGCTATGTTCATTAAAAAGATGCTTTTGGGTAAGTGCACAGGCATCAGCTTCGTTGACTGTAGCCCCTTACTTGTATGCAAGAATCAGAGAATCCATATTCACAAAACATTCAAAGGAATAGCACAAAGAGGCAAATGTTCCATGAGCTGGTTCTTCAAATTTAAGCTGCATCTGATATGCAATGAGTGTGGAAAGCTACTGAACTTTATGATTACTAACAGTGATATCGATGACCGTAAACCTCTTGGATACAAGTTTTTTGTGGAGTTTATCTATGGGAAGCTTGTCGGTGATAAAGGATACATAAGCAAGAACTTATTTGAGAGACTGTTCGTTTACGGAATACAACTTATAACCAAATTGGAAAGCAATATGAAAGGAGCTTTGATGTCCGTTTCAGACAAGCCGCTTCTCGGGAAACGAGCCATTATCGAAGCCATCAATGACGAACTTAAAAATGCAGCAAAGACGGAACACTCAATGCACAGAACCTTTGATAATTTCATTGTCAACCTCTTGTGTGCAATAGCTGCATATAGTTGCTTTCCAAAGAAACCGTGTATCAATGTTTTACGAACGATTGATACACAGCTTACTTTGTTCAGAATTCGTCGAACTCACGTTATTTACATCTAAGGTTGCAGTCATCCGTTACCTCAAAGACAAGTTGTTTCAGGTTAACAAGATTCCGCTCTATATCTTTTCCTGTAATTAATCTGTAATCCATTTTTTATTTGAATTTATATATTGCAATGCAATTATTGTCGTCCTCCTTCAGCCTTGAAGCCAAGTCTTTAAGTTTCCCGCTTAATTTTCCCTCCTCCAGCTTTTCAAGTAGGAATCCAGTATCATAACGTCCAATTCCTTTATTCTTGAAGTGTGGGTGTTGGAATATATGGTGCGGGAATATATTCCATGTCTCCCGCCGGGTCTTGATGTCATATTCCGGGTCCAGGAGCGAATCATATAGAATCACTTCGAAAATCTCGTTCGTTCTTCTGTCCAGAATATAATGCGGTCCATTCCGTTCATCGAAATAATACTTCTTTCCTATTTCATAATCCATCGGGACGATGCCGAACATGAAATATGAATCCGTGTATGCGTAAGGTGTTATCAGCTTTGGGACATCCATCTTGGAGGCTGAGGGTGTACGCACGAATACCGGTTCCAGCCGGTGGTCCTTGTAACTATACAGTGTATCCAGCGCATTGTTTGTCAACAGACATTCATTTCCGTTCTTTAGTATGTGATTCACAAAAAATTGTTCCTTTAACGAATATCGTCCGCTTTGCCCCTCTACCATTTGAAACACATGATGTACAGGATTGTCGGTTTTCAGTCTTTTGTCTACGTTTCTTACAGTGCCGTCCTTCTTGTTTAGCAAATAGAACGGATTCTTGTCCGCTTCCTGTCTGAACTTGTCCGGTGACGGCCAGTATGAATCATTGAAATAAATCAGATAATCGGAATCATAATTTAAAATGTCTTCAACAGAATTATGTTCTTGAAGTTCTAATGTCTTTTTATATTTGCCGTTAAAATCGTATATATGTATTTTTATTCCCGCAGCTTCAGCATAAACATAGAGTTCCTTTTTCTCAAAATCGGCATCAAAACGGGTTGCACCATAATATTCCTCCGGTCCTAAGCCATGACGATTTATGGTATTAAGGTATTTCCCTTTCCCATCGAAGAAATGAAACTGGCTTTGCAGAATATCAAAAGCCACTATGCCGCTGTCCGAAATAGCTCCTCCTGCAAAGGTTTGTAACAGTGAGTTGTCCGTAGCCTCCAAAGGTATGTATGTAACATCGGCAAGCTCGTGAATATCTATCCGTTTAACCGGATATTCCTTATTGACATCTATTACCGGAAGTGCTCCGTCGGTGTCTGCTCTTCTCTCGGAGGTGCATCCTATGAAAATAAAGATGCACATTGATAGAAATATAAAAAACTGGTTTTTCATATGTTAATATATTATGCTTATATTAATCCAAGAATAGAACTATCATATCAAGATAACAGAATTAATTATAGTTTATAGGTTCTGGATAGTTGTTGAAACATTGGTTTCCATTTTAGCAGGAGCATTGTTCGTGTTACTATCACTTGTCGGGAAGTATCCGCTTCCGTCACCTTCTTCATTGCATTTGCATACAGCATCCAAACAAATCGAGATACAATATACAGCTCCACCTCTTAAGATGTTTTGTTCCTTGTCTGCTATCTCTGCCTGGCTAAAATTATGTAGTCTTATTTTCTTGAATTTTTGATTGTTCTAAAATAACGTGAGTTCAACGAATTATAAGTACTTGTAAATTCGGTGATTAGCGGGAACAAAGTTATAAATTATTTTGTATGGCAGATGATTTTGGCAAGTTTTTTGATGTCATGATGGCAAAATATACGCTTAAGCCAGCAACAAAACGTAAATATCACCGTGAATCCACCATGTCCAAGGCGGAAATCATGCTTATCATGATACTTTTTCCTGACTCTGGCTATCATCGTCTGAAACATTTCTATCAGGAAAAGATCTGCAAACAAATTCGTGATCTCTTTCCAAAAGTTGTTTCATATAACTGCTTTGTGGAACTGGAAAAAGATGTGGCTATCCCGTTAGCTATGTTCATTAAAATGATGCTTTGGGGTAAGTGCACAGGCATCAGCTTCTCGGGAAACGAGCCATTATCGAAGCCATCAATTACGAACTTAAAAATATAGCACAGACGGAACACTCAAGGCACAGGACCTTTGATAATTTTATTGTCAACCTCTTGTGTGCAATAGCTGCATATAGTTGCTTTCCAAAGAAACCGTGTATCAATGTTTCACGAACGATTGACACACAGCTTGCTTTGTTCTGAATTAGTCGAACTCATGTTATTTACAAAGTTACGTTTTTTATTCGATTGTACATCAAGTTAATACGATATAATTAGTTAAATCGAAAATCCCTCGCGACTTTTATTGGAGTTGATTGTTATAGCATTTTTTACTAAGTTTGCACAGCATTTTTAGATTTATTCTATCAATAATTTATTAACAAATCATTAAAATCGATGAAAGAAAACATTCAGAAAAGCAGTCAGGTTATGCGCTTCAGGCGTTACTCCAACCGCTCTTATGCTGTTTTCTCTACATTGAAGACTCCGGTAAATATCGGCGTAATGACAGTGGCAATGCTTACTGCAACACCAGTAGTGAGTGTTTCTGCACAGTCGGTTGATAAGACCGTTGAGACCCAGATGAAGGAGAAAGAGTATGAGCTGGAAGAAGTACAGGTAACCGGCAGCCGTGTGCCGCTCAGCGTGAGTCAGGCTGCACGTATTGTAACTGTGCTGGACAGAAAGGCTATTGCGGCCGCTCCGGTGCAAAGTGTAAACGACTTGTTGAAGTATGCCGCAGGTGTTGATGTCCGCCAGCGGGGAGACATGGGAGTACAAACAGACATCAGTATCCGAGGGGGAACATTCGACCAGATTACCATCTTGCTGAACGGAATTAATATCTGCGACCCCCAGACCGGTCATAATGCGGCCGATTTTCCTGTTGAAATGAGTGAAATAGAGCGTATAGAGGTTCTTGAAGGACCAGCCGGACGTGTATATGGTACATCATCTCTTGTTGGTGCTATCAATATAGTTACACGGACAGAAGAAGAAAGTGGGGCAGAAGTGTTTGCCGACGGTGGCTCATACGGTTATTTCAAAGGTGGCGCACGCATTAATTATGTAAGAAAAGGACTAAGCAACCAACTTTCGGGAAGTTATAGCCGTAGTGACGGCTTCAGCCGGAGCAAGGCAGGAAATCTTAATGCCGACTTTAATTATTCAAGACTGTTTTATCAGGGACGTTATGAAAATGATGTGGTAGATGTGCGCTGGCATGCAGGATTCACCAATAAAGACTATGGTGCCAATACATTTTACAGCACATTGTCCGACGAACAGTTTGAGCATATAAGAAAATACTATACGGCGGTACAAGCCGAAACGAAAGGTGAAGTGTATCACTTTAAGCCTTCTGTGTATTGGAACCGTTCGGACGACCGCTTTGAGTTCTATAGAGGAAATCCCGGGAAATCTCCGTTTAATTATCATCAGACAGATGTTTACGGCGTGAATCTGAACAACTATATCCAGACTTTTTTAGGAAAGACAGCTTTTGGCGCAGAATTCCGTAATGAGGGAGTGGTAAGTACTTCATTGGGCGAACCTCTGAATACCCCCAAGCCGGTGCCTGGAGAAGACGCACAGTTTACTCTCGGACTGAACAGAACAAATATAAGTTTCCACCTCGAACATACTTTACTCTTAAGAAGATTTACTCTTTCGGCAGGTGTAATAGCTGTAAAGAATACGGGCAATGAGATGAATTTCCGATTCTATCCGGGTGTAGATGCGAGTTTTCAGCTGGCACGCGACTGGAAGGTATATGCTTCGTATAACACGTCTCTGCGAATGCCTACTTTTACAGAACTTTATTATTCTGTTGGAGGACATAAGGCCGACAAGTATCTTAAGCCGGAGGAAATGCAGGCTGTGGAATTTGGTCTGAAATATCTCCGTCCGGGAATAAGGGGAACTCTCAGCCTTTACCGTTATCATGGTACGGATATGATAGACTGGATAAAAGATATATCACAGGGTGAGGATGCTCCGTGGCAGTCGGTAAATCATGCTGTGATAAATACAATGGGAGTTGAGGCCGCATTGGCATTCGATTTTGCACAACTTCTGGAACGGAATGTAATTCTTGAATCGGTTAATGTGTCATACAGTTATATTGATCAGGACAAAGAGACTACTCCTAATATTCAGTCGAAATATGCGCTCGAGTATCTGAAACATAAGTTTGTGGCACAGGCCGGATTTCATGTATGGAATAAGATGTATCTGAATTTGTCGTACCGCTGGCAGGACCGCATGGGCAACTATCAGAAAGGTGATACTATGGTGCCGTATGAACCTTATTCGCTGGTTGATGCGCGTCTCTCATGGAATGCACCTCAGTATAAGTTGTATGTTGAAGGAAATAATCTGCTCAACAAAACTTATTATGATCATGGAAATATCCCTCAGCCAGGTGCCTGGATAAGAGCCGGGGCAAGTTATAAGTTCAGACTGTAAAAAAATGACCTTATGAATAAATCTTGTCACAGTAATGTCAAGGCCTTGTCACTATAATGATGAGGCCTCGGCACAGTTGTGGCAAGGCCTCGGCTCAACCGTGCTGAGGCCGTGGCATAACCGTGATTAGGCCTTGACACAACTGTGACAAGATAATAGTGTTTTGTTAAATTCATTATACTACCGCCTAAAATCATGTTTTCTTTTTAGGAAGTAGCTGTTTTTCTGGAAGTTATGTATGCTTTTGTTTCCATTACACTATATTGTTGTTTTTTATTCTACTATTTTCCTGTACTTTATTTGATTGAATTTTTTTACTCTTCATTATTCCTTCTTCTGTCTGCTTGCACCCCGCTTTCTTTAAGAATCCTGAATACAGAACTTTTGCTTCTGAATCCTACCTGTTTCTTAATATCTTCTGTCGGTACTCCAGCTTTGTACAGTTCCACGCATTTCTCATTACGAAGACGCTTGACACGGCTTCTGGTAGTTTCTCTATTTCCCGGATGTCTCTTTAGTTTCCTGATTGTGTATGAATCCTCTGCCAGTGTTGCAACGGCGTTAAACAGCTTTTCGGTCGATCTCTCATATTTCTCTTCGTGACTGTCTATTCTGTCCCTTAAGAATATGAGTATCAGATTCTTTATTCTCGCAATATTAAGAAACAGACACATCTGTCTTGCTCCTTTAAATGCATTTGCCATTGACAGGAATACAACTTCATCGCCGCTGTTAAGGTTGTCTATAAGCTTTCTCAGTTCTGTTGATTTCCCCTCTCTGTTGTACCGTTCCCTGTAGATGATGTCACAGTTCTCTTTCTGAATCTTCAGGTTGTCTTCTTCTATGTGCTGTCCTGGGAGGTCAGTTACTATATATCCTATTCTTGCCATAACTGCTTTTTATTTCAAATTTATTCATTTTCAATGATATGTATTTTTCAACCATATACAATTTCATAGTATATATAATAAATTAACGGCTTTAAATGCCTATATTTTTATATGTATTTGTGTATCAATGTAATAGGTTGTTTTTCTCGAAGTTTGATATTTTTCTTGTATGATTTATTTTTCATATATCATACTCTAATTTATGTTTTTCTTTTACTTTTTATTTTGTATTTTTCAGTTATCTGTCTATATTTACGAAAATTTTAATAACCAAACGTGGGAGTGGTATTTATCATAGGATGTATCTTTTATAATACATCCTATTTTTTATTATTGGGGTGTCATCTATATTTTATTTAAAATGTTTGTGACACCGCAAAAGGTATATATACGGAAAACATATTTTTGTGTATTCAATTGCGTCCGCAACTCGGACGCAATTGAGATTCAACTGATAAATATAACGAATTTGTTATCAAAAGAGAAACAGATGTTTTTAAATAGTCTATAATTGATATTATATTCCCATTTCCTTTAATCTATTAAACTTTTCCCTGATATTTACTATAATGTAGGAGATACAAACAATAATCTTTCTAATTATTATCCTATTAAATTAAGAATGTATTCTGTCTCCTTGGCACACCATGGGTTGTTTAATACATGTCCCAATTGTGTAGCTTTAAGATTATATATCTTTTCAAGTGGCTCTTTGTGTTCAGAAGATAATATTTCACATCTGACTAATCCATCATTGTCAATTACAGAAAATCTTTCACCTCCATCTGTTATCTTTCCTTCCTTGACTTTCAGTACATCATCAAGCCTCATATAATTATTATCATTGGGGCCTTTTACCTCTGTATAAATAAGCTCAGATTTTTTAACCGGACAAGCAAAAACTACTTTGTTCTTATTTCTTTTATATTTTACTCTTTCTTTTTTGTCTATAACCTGAGTAACCGGTACTCTGATAATTTTTGCATTGTCATAAGCCACTACTATATACTCGTCATCTTCCTTGATACAGAGAGACAGCTCTGTTTCTTCCCAGTATTCATCCTGAGTTATCATATACTCACCATTTGGCAGGAAATGTATGAAGCAAACCATATCAGTTCCGTAGTTGTCTTCCCATGAATGTACAGGGTTTTCTCTTAAAACAGATGTTGCTATAGGTGTTATGTTATTTTTTATTTCCAGAGCTTCTTCTATAGGATGTTTTTCTGTATTATTACCTGTTGTTACAGCTATGGCCGTATTATTGGTTTCTTGTGTATCTTTATCAATATCTGTCTTTTCCAGTAATCTTTTAACTTCATCTTCCCTTCTATTTTTAAACATTTCCAGATCATCCCCCAACAACGGCCATGTAGATGAACCTTGTCTCTGATAGCATATACCATCAAGTTCAACAGGCTTTTGACTTGGTTGTATTTCCAGGGCATATACGTACTTGTTGTTATTCTCTGATGTCTTAATTCTGATTCTCGAGTTTACATCGTTACCGAACTTTTGCACGATATTGTTTCTTATATGAAGGTCAAGTTTGTCCTTGCCACCAAAGAAATCAATATCATTATCTAATCCAGATGCCACTCCCTCATTGTTTACTCCAAGGTAAAGTGTACCGCCTTCAGCATTCAGGAATCCGCAAATCACTTTCATAAGTTCAATAGTCTGTGCCTTGACATCTGCACGCATACTGTTTCCTGCAGGATAAACAGTTGTCGTTTTAAACTCTCTTGTTTGGTTCTCTTCTCCGAAATATTCTGGTTCATCTCCATCTACATGTATGTTAAGTTCTTCGTTAATCTTCTTTCTTATAGACTCTCTTTCATTGTGCATCCCGAATCCTTTGAGAGAATTGTACCCAAGAACAAGCTTGCATAAACGGCCAAGATGCTCATCATTACTCTCTTTCATAAGTTTCCATACCATATCATTCCTTTCCGGTATATCCATACATGCCATCAGCTGCAGTTCGTAGAGTTTACTCTGCAACATAGGGTAGTTGCTTATCATCATGCTATAATTACTTGTAAGCTCTTCAAGTTTTCTTTGTTCAACTCTTCCGTTAATTGCGAAATGCTGAAGCATCTGTATAAGGCGCATTCGTTCACTGTAATAAACAGCTGCATCTGAGTCCTTGACAAGAAAAGTTAGTAATCTTGCAAAAGCCAGATAATTATATGTCTTTATATAGTCATTGTCTAAAACGGCCATTCGGTCAATTATGTTGATAAGCTCGGATACATACTCTTTGTCCATCATAACCTCCTGCTGCTGTCCTTCTTCTTCCTTTACTTGTTTACTTACTTCATATACCTTATCGTCTGCATAGTTCATTATAAGGTCTTCAAATGCATCTCTTACTGTAAAGTTTTCCACTGTCTTGAACAGAAAGGTCCCTTCAATGGTTCCAGTTGATCGTATATTGTCAATTTGTACTCTTATATAGTTACCAACTTCAATATCTGACATGTCTTCTGTTATAGGGACTTGAACTGTATATCCATATTCGCTGACACAAAGACAGAATGAGTTCTTTACATCAGTTACCAGGCACACTATTTCTTCACAGATTGAGGTCATTTCCCTTACGAAATTATTCATAAGGTCGGTTATGATAAAATTAAGATTTCCGTCTAAGTCTGTACTCAGTATCTTTGCTTTTAAAAGATACGGTCTATTGTCATTGTCACAGAAAGCTCTTTCATCGATAAGAAGATTGTATCTTACTATATTCCTGATGGCGAGCTTTCCTTCTCCGCAATAGGTTGGATCCTCAATCTCAAATATGAAATGGCTCGGATTTTCAAGTTCCTGATGCTTTACCCTAATCAGAACTTCATCACCAATTTCTGGTTTTACTTTCTTTTTTCTGGATTTTGGTACGGTATATTCTGTTCCGTTAATAACACCATTTTCTATTTCTTTCCAGAATTTCTGATAAACCGAGAGTGATATCTCTTTCTCCTTTAACGGTGTTATAGTTCCATTAAGGTATATTTGGATATTATGCCAGGGTAACATCTTTTCCGGCAGAGCCGCTACCTGCTTGCCTCTTGTGTCGATAGGATGTAGCTCAATCTTTCTCTCAAAAACCTGAAGCTTCGAGTTTTTGCCGTTGAATGACTGCATGAATGTAGATTTTCCCTGTGTCTGCGGTAGTATGGATGATGTTCTTATAGCCAACATGGTAAGGTCTGAAATCTCGTTCCAGTTGAATTCAAGTTTGCTTTGTTCTACTTCTGTAAGACACCTGAAAGCCTTTTCAAATAATACGTCATATTTGCTGCCTTTCACGTAAGAAAGATACCTATAGAACATTGCCCTTATAAGTTGACGGTCTATATTGTCTTTTTCGTTCATTAAAAGCAGCTGTATTGCAAGTGCAGCTATTAATTTCTTGAGATCTGTATGTTCTTTCTCTGTTGTTATAGCCGCCAGCCTGTCTATTTTGTTTCTGCTTTGGTTAATGAATAGTTCGAGCATGGATATGAAAGCACTCCTGAATGGCTCTCTCATCCAGTTGTCCTTGTTCCCTTTTATTATTATATCAAATATATTAAGAACCTTTGCTTCCATGAGTTCCTTATCTAAGGAGAACAGGCACATTAATACCTTTAATCTTCTGTCCGGATCATAAAGGAACCCCGACTTGTTTAACTTCGTAAGAAGGATATCTGTTTTTCTTATCTGCTCGTCTCTTTTTACTGTATCTATAGCCTCTAAATATATATCAGCGTGTTGTGCAGCGTCAGATAGCATTTTCTGATATCTGCTCCTTTCTGTGTCTGAACAGTATAGTAATACATCCGAATCTTCCAAAAGATAGATGCATACCATTTTGAACCTTTCAAGAAGATATCTGTTGCCGTTTCTTCTTGATGTTACCCATGTATCCATGCTTCTGTCAAACTGTTCAATCATCATCATAATCCACTCTTCATTACCGGCATCATAAAGTTCCCATATCTCCCTTAATGCTCTGCTTTTATGAAATTGTTTTTTGAACCATTCTATTATCCTTGTATCTGTGTTTACTTCAGAGAGTATATCTTCTATTTTAAGATAAGGTAGGCTGTAAGTTCTGGCTTCACGTTTTATTAGTTCAAAGTTTATTCTTCCTGATTTAATTTCTTTTACCCTGCACTCAATCCTTTGATGTACGTATAGTTTATCTATACCTAAAGCTGTTAATTTGAATGTGAAGTTATACCAGTCTGATATCTCATAGTATGGGTTAGGCAGATGAGAACAGTCGGTCTTTACCCAAAACGGATAAATTTCTTTTTCCTTATATAACCTCATGAGAAGTGGCTGTGTGTCCTGAACAAACAGCGGTTCACCTTCCCGTAACTCCTTTACAATACAGGCTATTTCTTCAGGTTTTTCATCATCCTTCTGAAAATCAAACAGCAAGATGTTATGCTCTTTTCCATTAGCTTCTACTTTATAGAATGTTCTCTTGTTTTCTGTTATTACCTCTTTTACTGGAAGAAGGTATGATTGTCCTAATTTGTATTCCATATATATGTTCTTTATGTATTTCTGATTGTTAAAGTTACTTCTTTTTTTTAATTTTTTTACTTAAGAAAAAACAAAAGTTCCGAATATTTTTTATAACGATAGTTTATCTATTTTAGTGGTGTTCTCAGTATGGCACCCTTACAATGATTTCGATTTGTCCTCTAATAAACAATTTGCCCATAACCATGACATTTTTACGCTATAATTTATTATTAGTTATTTTTTATATACCTTTTTGTTTAAAGAATATCAATTTGATTTTTTGTCATGGCGTTCCCCTTCAGGTCGGGCTTTCCGCTGCAAGTCCTCGCTTTGCTGTGGGCTTTACCCTGCAATCTCTAATGCGGTTCTTTCCCACCCACCCCATCTAAGGTATGTTTCGTTTTGTTCTAAAATACTAAAAATAGTATTTGTTGATTTTCAGATAAAAAAGAAGGACAATCTGATGTCAGACTGCCCTTTTATTTAATTACGTTTACTCTTATAAAAAACAATAACCCTGTAGTTTGCTCTTGCAAGCAGGGACTGCAGGGTCTTACGTTTACAAATATAGGCATTAATTTCTATTTTTTGCAAGAAAAACCTCACTTTTAATAAATCTTCAGATGAAATATGATGAATGTTTGCGGGTCTTTTAACCAGCAAGACTAAATAAATACGCACAAGCCTGTGGCAATGACAGAGCCAAAACCTTACGGCTTTATCAGTATAATATCAAGTTGAGCCAGCGTTTCTATGGTGTTATAGGTATGTTTGAAATAATGTTGCGTAATGCTATCAATATACACTATCAAGGTTATTTTCATGACACCAACTGGATAATCAACCAGGCACGTGTTGGTGGCCTACTTGAACATGATGCTGCCGATATTCAGAAGACACAGAATTCATATACAGCTATGGGCGTTTATAACAATGATAATATGGTTGCTTCCTTTACTTTTTTTCGTTTTGTGCTGAAATCCTTGCGGCCACAGGTGGCTTCGTGATTATGGCACAAAGGAAACATCCGGACTGCACCTGCTCCATGTACCAAAGGTATATTATACAGATGCAGCCCTAATCGTTCACCACTTTTATCCAAACACGACACAGGTCGGCTGCGCTGACTTATGCCATGTTGGGATAAGGTCAGATGTGTAAATCTGTCTTGACTCATTGGTACTAAAATACTAAAAATAGTATCAATTATAATCAGCTATTTAGAATATTATACCTTTGTTGTTCTTACTTTATCCTATTCTTCTGCTGGACACTTGTGTGCGTTTTTTCTGAATATGATTTGCAGATGCTTTCCTATTTCTTCATCATGGTTATCAATATTCTTTGCTCCCTTTTTGTTTATTGTTACATATTTGCCGTCCGCTGATATTCCGACTTCATTTATTGCTGCCATTATTTCAAGCATGTTCCTGATGATACATTCATAGACACGCAGTAGCGGCATGTTCATGAATCAGGTGCATAAATCTGTGAAACAATTGCTGCTTGCGGGTATATGAAGCAGGAACGTTTACACAGGTATCAGGAATTGTGATGAATATCCACATAAGCATACTCTGAAGAAAATTTAGTTCAAGACGCTCATTGAATACAGAAATCGGTTTTGTAAAAAGTAACGCAGCCATATTCATCCATAAATTTATCTGTTGCCAACTTTCTTCCGGATGATCGTATTTGGGAAATCGGCGCATGTAATTGAAATAAGTTGTATCCAGCGAGACAGCAGCCTGCAGAAACAGGTTCTTCGGATATAAAGCCATCTTGACCTTAAAATCATCTGTAGAAGAAATAAGTTGCATGATACTTCCTCCCCAGAAAATGTTCCGATTATGAAAAATATTGTTCGGCAAAAGCCATATTATGACAAGAAAACAATGTCTAATTTTGCAGCGGTTTTTAAACGAAAAGAAATTTATGACAAGAAGAAAAAACTCACAACTGTTTATACTTATTTTTCTGGGAATGCTGACTGCCTTCGGCCCTTTTGTAACAGATATGTATCTGCCTACCTTACCAGCCATGACAGGTTTCTTCAACACTAATTCATCGCAAGTGCAACTTGGACTTACAGCCAGTATGATTGGTCTGGCATTCGGACAACTCTTCTTTGGCCCTTTGAGTGATAAAATGGGTCGTCGCCCTCCACTGATAGCCGCTATGATTATGTTTTTGGTATCTACCATAGGTTGCATTTATTCTACCAGTATCTCTATGTTTATAGTATGGCGGCTTATACAAGGAATTGCCGGTGCGGGAGGTATTGTGATTTCACGTTCGGTAGCGGCCGATAAATATTCAGGAAGAGAACTTGCAAAAATGTTGGCCATTATTGGAGCCATAAACGGGATTGCTCCTGTTGCTGCTCCTATAGCAGGAGGAAGTATGGCCGACAGTTTAGGCTGGCAAGGTATCTTTTGGACTTTATTTATACTTGGCATATTATTATTGGTTGGCAGTATAGTCTTTTGTGAGTCATTACCGGTAGGGCAACGAAAAAACTCCGGATGGGGTGATTTATACAAAAGTTTTACTAATGTCATAGGCAATCGTCAGTATATATATTATATTTTTCAGTTTGGATTTGCACAGGGAGTTTTGTTTGCCAATATAGCATCGGCTCCTTTCATCATGCAGGAGCATTATGGATTTTCACCACTGATGTTCAGTATATGTTTTGGTGTAAATGCCGTAGCCATAGTACTGTCGGCCACATCATCCGTGAAGTTTGCTCACCCAGAGCAGGCCTTATATACAGGTAGCACAGGTATGGTAGTAGCTTCTGCTGCTCTATGTATTGCACTTTGTGCCGGTTGCAGTTTCTGGATATACGAAATATTACTGATATGTTTATTGCTTATGCTTGGTCTCACTTTCACTTCGTCTAATACGTTGGCTATGGATAGTGAGCGAGCCAATGCGGGAATGGCATCTGCTTTATTGGGCGCTTTAGGATTTGCTTTTGGCGGAATTGTTTCTCCGCTGGTAGGACTTGGAAATATAATGGTATCTACAGGAATAGTTTTTCTGATTGGATCTGTTTGTGCTTATGTATGTACACATTTGGCTTTGCAACGAAAATTAACACTTGCCCGGCGCTATAAAAAACAGTCGAGTATCATGGCATGAAAGAGAGGGGGTGTCAAAACTAAAATGACTACTCCTTAAAGTTACAGATTATAACAATAATATTTAAAAGGGTCGTATCAAACTTTTTATTGAGTAATGATATGGCCCTTTCTTTGGTCTTATAGGATGCTCAAATTTCAAGTTATAAGTTCATATTTTCAAAAAATGAGTTTTTCATACCCTCTCTTATTGATGGATATTTTTTTAGATAAAAATATTACAATTTCTTGTTAATATTTCATAACTTTGCGACTTCAACCTCATATTTTTAATGTTATGAACATCGCATTTATATCTTCTTCAGGCCCGATAAATATTCGAAATTGGCCAGGCACATTATATTATATGTACCACAGTCTGGAAAAATATCACCTTTTAAATCTTAATAAAATGTCTATAATACGAATTTTAACTGTAACATTCTGTTTCTTTATCTCTATAATAGGATTTGCAAAGGACAATATAAGAGTTACAGGAACAGTCTTGGAATCAACGGGTTTTCATGATCCTATTACTTTTGCCTCGATTAGAATATTAAAAACCGATAGTACCGTAGTCACTATAGTATCCGCAGATGAATATGTTTACGATAATTATGTAAGTGGCGAAGATAATCAGAAAAAATATACGGGAGGATTTAGTGTAGAATTACCAAGAGAAGGAGGAAAATATATATTTCTCATCACTTCAATCGGTTATAAATCCACTGCAGTGAATGTGGATTTAAATAAGCTTAGCAAGCGCGAATTCAACTTAAAACTAAACCCTGTCTATTTGGCACCAACCTCTGAAAAGTTGGACGAAGTGGTGGTGAAAGCATCGAAAGTCAAATTTTATAATAGAGGAGATACACTGGTTTATAATGCCGACGCTTTTAACCTGGTTGAGGGAAGTATGCTCGATGCCCTTATCCAACAACTTCCGGATGTAGAACTCAACGATGATGGCAACATTTATGTCAACGGCAAGTATGTTGAAGAGCTGTTGCTGAACGGAAAGCACTTCTTCGACAATAATAAGCAGTTGATGCTTCAAAACTTGGCTTCTTATACCGTGAAGAATATAGAAGTATATGATAAATTGGGAAGAGCAAGTGAATTGGCGGGAGCTGACTTGGGCGACAGCCAATATGTGATGGATGTGAAATTGAAAAAACAATATATGGTAGGAACTATGCTGAATATAGAAGGTGGCTACGGAAGTGAAGAACGACATTTGGGCCGCCTCTTTGCTATGGCTTTTACGCCTACCAGCCAGTATGCGGCATATTTCAATATCAACAATCTCAATGACAGCCGTAAGCCGGGACAGCAAACTACATGGACACCTGAAAAAATGCCGACAGGAATAAGTAAAATCATTTCTGGAGGATTGGATTACAATGTTAAAACCACTGGCGGGCGTTGGGAAGTCAGCGGAAATGTCAATGCTGAAAGCACGCGTGAAACCGACTACACAGATGTGGTACGTACCAACTACTTGATTACTGGCAGTACTTACGACTATCAGTTCAACCAGTCAAGAAACAAATTCCAGACATTGAGTACCAACCACAAAATCTATTATAAAGCCCAGAAAGGATACGGAATTAGTACCGAACCGTTTTTTACTTATAAGAATTGGGAAAACTATAGTGAAGATGTAAATGCCACCTTCAACAAGGAGTTCAACGACGTTTCAACCGAATTTATCCGGAACATTTACGATGGTAACAGCACGGGTGCTCTGGCGAGCCTTATCAATCGTAATATCAGTATGAACAGACAAAAAGGACATTCCCTTTCTACGGGAACAAATCTTTGGCAAGGCATCAAACTACCCGGTATCAACGACCTTTTGGTAATAAATCTCTTCGGTAAATACAATAACCGACACAATGAGATATTCGACCACTATGACATAAACTTTGGACAAGACCCGGAACCGGCGAAAACAGCCAACCGCTATTTCAAGAATTATCCTGACTTCGTTTCCAATCTCGGGGCAGAGATAAGCTATTCGCGTGTGTTGGCACGAGGTATGACTTTGGGGGTGTCTTATCGATATGACCACAACTACCGAAAAGAAACTTCCGACCTATTCCAATTTGAATCGCCGGAGTCAATCGAGGACTTCATGTTCGGGAAATTATCCTCGGCCATTGATTATGAATCTGCTCTTGACCATAACAACAGTTACCTGAGCCGGAGTACGGACAACAATCACAGGTTTGCATTAAGATACACTTACTCTACAAAGAACTTTAATATCCAATACAACTTGCCAATAATCGTAACTAATCAGCACCTTAATTACCTGCGAGGAAGCGTTGATACTACATTTACCCGTCGTTCGGTTGTGTTTGATATCGGTAATACAATGTTCCAATGGAATAAAGGTAACCATCGCATAAGTTGGAGTTGGGGTTTAAAGAGCCGGACTCCCGATATGGTAACGATGGTTGATTTCACCGATGATACGAATCCGCTGTATATAAGAAAAGGAAACAAGGATTTGAAAAATGCCCAACAATTTGATACAAGACTTTACTACCGTCAAACCAGTAGAGAAAAAGGCAGCCGTTTCCAGGTGGAAGGACTTTATTCGATATTGTCCAACGCACTGTCTCAAGGGTATACTTACGATACAAGTACAGGTATACGCCAAGCCAGTTACTACAATGTAAACGGTAACTGGAACGCACAAGGGTTGATTAGCTATGCCAAACACGTTGGAAGAAGTTTATCGATTGGAAACCAGTTCGGAGTAGGTCACTTTACAAACGTAGACTTAGTGGGAGAAAATTCACCTCAATTGTCACGAAGCAAGGTTTATAACCTCCAATTCTCTGACGAATTCCGTTTTGAATATCGCTTTGGTAAGCATCAGTTAGGTTTGAACGTTGAGGGAAAGCATGACCGCTTCACTTCTAACCGTTCAGACTTCATGAAGCAAAATACTTGGACTGTCAAATCGGGGCTTAATGCAATCATTGAGCTTCCAGCCAATATACAGTTTGCAACAGATTTTACCGTTTATAATCGTCGCGGATATACAGATGAAGCCTTGAATACTGATAATTTTGTGTGGAACGCACGTTTGACCTATAAACTAATGAAGGGTAATATGCTTCTTATGTTGGACGGATATGATATTCTTCATGATTTGAGTAATGTATCCTATACCATGAATGCTCAAGGTAGAACAGAAACTTATAGGACAGTATTACCACGCTATTTTTTGTTCCACGTTCAGTGGCGTTTCAATCAAAGCCCTAAGTCCAAAAATAAATAAAGAGAATTGTAGTATATATAGAAAATCCATGTGATCTGCCAACATGATTTGATGCAATGTATGCTGCATGTCTGGCAAAGAGGCTGTCTCAAAATGAACTTTGAGACAGCCTCTTTTATGTTATCTGTTAGAAAACTCACTGCTGTATAGCTTTGTACCTAAATCACTATACCACCACCTAAAACCACATTGTTTCTGTAAAAGGCGGCAGCTTGTCCGGAAGCTATAGATGCGAGTGGCTCATGAAGTTCTACATGAAGCAAATTGTCTTTTGTTATTCTCACAGTACATCTGTTGGCCTGTTTCCTATATCTTATCTTTACAATAACATCATCTTTATCAAGAAGAATATCCGGATTGGTTATATTCCAGTCTTTCAGCCACATTTCGTTTTTTTCTAACGATTTTATATTGTCGCTTATAATAATTTTGTTTTCCTCCGGATATATATCCTTTACAAACAGAGCTTTATTCATATATATACCTAAGCCTCTTCTTTGTCCGATGGTATAGAAAGGATAGCCGTTGTGCTTTCCTATAATATTATTGTTTTCGTCATAAAAAAAGCCGGGTTTAATTTTTTCTGCACAGTTTGTTTTTTCTTTAAGGAAAGTTCTGTAGTCCATAGGGCAGAAACATACTCCAAGACTGTCTTTTTTTGTCGCTGCTTTGAGGAAGCCTCTTTGTGCTGCTATTTCTCTTACTTTGGTTTTAGTGAGTCCACCCATTGGCAGAAGCATTCGAGTGAGTATCTCCTGAGGAAGTCCCCATAAAAAAAACGACTGGTCTTTGTCGGGGTCGGCTCCATTTATGATATGCCAGTGATTTTCAAGGAAACTTTTCTGTACATAATGTCCGGTAGCCAGATGATAGATATCCTCTTTGTCGGCTATTTCTTTTAATAATGGCCATTTGAGATAATTATTGCATAGTGTACATGGAACAGGAGTTCTGCCAGCCATGTATTCCGATATGAAATAATCTATGATATATTCATTGAATTTTTCTCTTGCATCGTATGTTATGTGGCGTATTCCCAACCGTCGGCACAGTTCCTGTGCGTCTTCGAGATATTCTGTAGAGTTGTCTTTTTCGTAGAAACGGAATGTTACACCGGTTACTTCATAGCCGGCGTCCATAAGGAGAATGGCGGCCACAGAACTGTCTGTACCTCCGCTCATGCCAAGTAGTACTTTATTGTTTTTCTCCATGATAATAACTGTTCTTATTGTGATGCGATTATTGTATATGTGTAAAAGCTTCGGTTATGGGCAAAAAAAAAGGAGTACCGCTGTACTCCAACCTTTGTTAACCTTAAAATCTAATACTATGAAAAACACGTTGCAAAGGTACGGCTTTTTGGGTAATCCGCAAGTTTTTAAGTCGAAAAACTATGTTTTATAACATTGATTAACTAAATTGGCTGGATTTATGGATTTGTTAAGAATATAATAGGTGTTTATGAAAATGCATGATAGCGTATCTACCTTTGTTTCTCAGTGTACTTTCTGATAGTTTCCTGACTTACATTTCTGATTAATGAGAATGGAAGGAGTGGTCATTAACGCCATCTGTGTCGGAGTAAAAAAGTCATTTATATCGAAGTCGAATGTGCCAGTTTTAATTATAATTATCTACAATAGATACTATTTTTTTAGCATTAATCTTTCTTATAGAATTTCCTATATTATGCAAACGTTTACTTAATATTGGAAATTCTATAAGAAAAAAAGAAAAATAATCATATTTTTGCAACAGATTGTCATCATCATTTTTAAGTGGTACATTCTACTCCGCTAATGTGGCTTTCCGCCGCTATTTTCTATATGGAAACGAACTTGAGTTTTAATTTTAATGCTTTTATTATGATAAATACTAAAGGTTTTATGAAAGGTATAATAATAGTAATTTTCTCAATATGTAGTTCTTTAATAATAACATCATGTAATCAAAATCATAACGAAGACAAATATTTTAGTAACATAATATCTTATATAGAAAATGATCCTTATAAATATTTATCAAATGCTTATATAAGCACAAATTATATTAGTAATCATAAGGAAGCTACAGATTTCTTATTGTATAGCTTGGCGCAATATTATATAGATGAGGATTCTTTGCCTTCGAGAGAACTTATTCTTAAATGTATTCAAATTTTTAATAAAGAGAATATGTTCCAAAGAGAACTTGAAGCTATGTATATTCTTTCAGAAATCTATAAAAAGGAAGATGATATAAATAGTGCAATTACAATCATAGAGGATGCAATCCAAAAAGCGAATAGAATAAATGATGAAACTTGGATTTTTCATTTGTATTTTTACTTAAGTAGAATGTATATAAATCAGTATAATATTCGAAAGTTTGTAAAGTATCAAACTTTAGCAAATCAATGTATAAAGGATATAGAATCACAAGATTTAAGTCTATTGACACAAATTATAATTATAAAAAATCTTCTTTTTCTTAATAAAATCCAGATTGGCTATGAAAAATTAATTGAACTTGAGAAAAATATTAGCAAAAATAATGCTTTTTATAAAGAGATTAAAATGTTACAAGGTATTAGCCTTTATAAAATGCAAAAACTAAACTCTTCTATAGGTATTATGGAAGAACTATTAACAAAAGAGAGTTCTAATAGACATAGATTTGTATGTCACTCCATATTATTTTACTGTTATTATAAGAAACAAGATTTTAAAAATGCAGAAAGACATAAGAATTTAACTGTTAAATATGAATCCCCCAATATAAGCTCATTTGATAAAATAGAGTTTTATACATTTTGTGTAGAACAAGCACAAAATATACAAAATGAAAAAGAGCAATTAAAGTGGCTTATTGTTTTGAATAATGAATATAAGGATATCGTAAATCATGTAAATAATAAATCATTGGATAAAGCAATAGAGTCTTATACCAATAAACTTGAAAAAAGACAATTTAGAAAAGAGGTAATAATATACAAATACGTTGTTTTTGGATTATTGGTAGTATTGTGTATTGGGCTGATTATATATATAAAAAAGAGGAAAAAGCAAGTGCTTGAATATCTTTCTATGCAGAGACAAATTGAAAATTTGGAAAATCTTCGCAATGTGAAAGACGAAGTGAAAAACTTTATATTTCGTGACTTTGAAATTGCTAAAAAGATTGCCATACTAAGAGCTACACAACAGGTGCAAAGTGCAAAGTTTTTAAAGGATTTGGAAAGATATGATATAATAATAAATAATGATTTACTAACGACACATTGGGAACAATTCTACAAACATATAGATTTTTCTTTTGATGACTTTTATACTAAATTAAAAAATAAATATCCTATTCTTAATGAAAAAGAAATTCAACTCTGTTGTATGCTTTTGTCTGGCTTCAAAACAGAAGAAATAGCTGCTATCTGGATGAATAGTATATTCTCTGTACATAAGTATAAGACTAATGTTAGAAAGAAGATAGAGGCTCCTGAAGGGGCTGATATTATTGTTTTTCTTACTAAAAAATTATCATTACAATAGATATTTACCTGATTACAAGTTTTTTTATATGATGTTATCTGATTATCAGTGTTTTATATATAAGAATTACAAGTAATAAGATAGCTTATACAAAGCTGTTTTTCTCATAATATATATACCTTTGCAGTAAAATTCATCGGTATGCATAACATGGATTGAATAATATTGTGAATTTAAAATTAAAAATTATGAGAAAATCTTTTTTACTATTAAGTATTATTAGCTTATTTTCCTTTTTAACAATTTCTTGTAGAAAAGAAGATTCTTTTTGTATGCAAGAAAATATTGTTATAAATGATTTGGAAGAGGAATACCCTGAATTGCTTGATTTCCTCCAAGAAGACGAGAACAGTAGAACTGTACTTCCTAAAGATTCAAATTATATAGAACAGGGCTATTATGCATTTTTCTATAATAATAAAAAATACGAATGTAATTACAGTATATCAAAAGATTCTACAGTTGTCTTTGATAACCCAGAGGTGAAAGTTTTATTTGACAAATTGAAAGATAATTCTAATATATCTATTTCCATAGATGGTGATTGTATAAAAATATATGACTCTAACGATGATTTGAAAGAAGATTTTTTTAAATCACAAGCAATACAGTTATCTCATTCGAGAGTCGGAGAGTGGACAGATAAGGTAGATATTCTTGAAAGTATAAGTTTCTCTATTTACAGACATAGGAACTTTCGTGGAAGAAGTAAGACATATAATGCTACAAATAGTTTTAATGATAATGACCTAGATAAAAGTGGATTAGATAAAAAAGTCTCTTCATTTAAATACTATGGAAAATTTAAAACTGTTAGCAATGAATATCCTGTGTCAGGTAAAAAAATATGTCATATAACTTTATATTCTGAGAAAGATTGTAAAGGATTTAATCACGATATTCTTGTAACTGCTAAAAGGCCTAATGGTCAAATAAAAAATATGAAAGATATTATTCCTTTTGGACCTTATTTGAATGAAAATTGGAATGATAGAGCAAGAAGCCTTTCTGTAAGTTTTTATTAATCTTTTAATAATTCGAATCATGAGTTTGCAACTTGGTTCAGAAATTAACATCAGTAAGTAGAGCATTTGCAAACTTTCCAAGGGTTTGTACTAACAATCCCTTGGTAGTTTTTACTTTAGACACTCTTTGAATTTCTGTTTTTTCATTCAGCCATTTAAAAAGGATTCGATAGACTGTCTGCCCTTGGATACGGCTTGTGAGAAAAGGTCTTTAGCAGCTTTCTCCCTCTGTTTAAGAGTTTTCGGTTCCTCCTTAATCTTTTTATGTGGAGTAAGCTCTTTTACTGGATTGCTTTCATTATAGAAAAAGAAGTCGCTGTAAATCTTGTCCGCAAGAATGCTCTTCCTGGAAAGGTATGGTATATATTCGTTTTTGAATACGGTCAGGCTGTTTTCCGATGCCTGTGTCAGTACAATCTTCTCCGTGAAAGGTATCGTTCTTCTCTACGCTGTCCTACCATATGCAGTTTCATACCATAGTAGTACATGTTCTTTGTAGAACAATACCCTTTTGATCTTTTTCCGTAGCCACTTTTCCCTTCCGGTTTTTTTCCTTTACAGGTCACAACCGGCACAGAATCTACAATGGATATGAGGGAGTCGCAAACCTTGGGCTTGAATGATTGTATCATGGTCTCCACTAACACTTTAAATGCTTCTAAAAGCATGTTCAAACTTGTAATGAATGTCTAGATGGAAGTTAGGAAACCATGACGACAGATATTTCTTGGCGAAAGTATGTATTTTGCTGATGCTAAAGTATCTCTGGCAATAACCGTAGAATAGGTAGACGGTAAGAACCTCCTTGTCCGTTAACTCGGGATTGGAATTGTTACTGGATTTCTGGCAATAGAAACGTAGAGAGAAGTTATAGATATAACATATATATACCAATATATTAGTTTTAACTTTTTTTCCTTAGAAATCATAATGAGAAAATAACTGGAATTATTGCTCTAATATACTGATTTTTAAGGATGTTACGAAATGAATGGTGAGATAATTAACTGAATTACAAATTTTTAAATTGAGAATCAGAAGTTGTTTTCAACTGCTGATTCGCATTAATATCTTATATATGAGACTTTCTTATTTATTCCCGTTATTTATAATTTGCATATTATTCTGTCAAGGTTGTGACAATGGAATAACTTATGCAGAACAGAAAGAGATTGAGAAGGATGCTATTCAGGCGTGGATTACAAAGCATGATTATAAAATAATTAGTGAAGAACAATTCCTTAAACAAGATACAATAACAAATGAAAATGAATTTGTCTTTTTTAAGGAGAATGGTATCTATATGAACATTATCAGTAGAGGAAAAGGCAAAAAAGTATTGAGTGATGGGAGATATACTATGGTATCAAGATATATAGAAATTGCTTTATCAGACGTAAAAGATACTTTTGTTGCAGGAGATACTTTATCAGGAAATATGAATTTAAAGCATTATCCTATATTCGGAAATCCGAAATGGAGTTTAGACCAATATATGGCTTACCCTGACGATTATATCTTAACGATAGATGGTAGTCTGTATAAAGCTGCTTTCAAAGAAATGTCTATGATGGCTTATATATATAAAAATTCAACAGTTCCTTCTGGATGGTTAATGCCTTTAAAGTATATAAAACCAGCAAAAACAATACCAGTATTACCATCTGAAGATATAGCAAGAGTAAAATTAATAGTACCACATGAGCAAGGAAGCATACAGGCATCACAAAAGGTTTATCCTTGTCTTTATGAAATAACATATAGTGTATTTTAGCACATTCTCTATTTTATTCCATTGTATTTATTTGAAACATAGTTTCTGAATATATTTCTGGAAATAAAATAAAGTGGTTTTGATAATCTCTATAAAACTTTCGTTTTTGGGGGTTATCGAAATATAAAGTTTTCAATATAAGTTTAGGCTTATGTTAAACAGTCATCCCTCTCCGTAGTTAATGTAGTTGATAACCCAATTATAATATATAGTGTTCATCAAAACCAGTGAGAATTGCGCTTCGGAATGCTATTGAAAAGTATGGGCAAAAAAAAAGGAGTACCGCTGTACTCCAACCTTTGTTAACCTTAAAATCTAATACTATGAAAAACACGTTGCAAAGGTACGGCTTTTCTGGTAATCTGCAAGCTTTTAAGTTGAAAAACTATGTTTTATAACATTGATTAACTAAAAAAGCATGTTTTACTGATTTATTAAGATTTTATTTCTGAAGTTTAAAAACATGTATTAGCAGAATCTGTATTTTTGTGGAGACATGCCTGTATGTTTTTTGAAGTATCTTGCAAAGAACGACTGATCGGGGAATTTCAGTTCATATGAAATATCTTGCATGGTTTTGCCCGTAGATTTAAGCATTGCCTTTATTCCCTGAATAGTATGTTTGTCTATTATGTTTTTTGCCGTTTCTCCGGCAATGTTTTGTACTATAGATGATAAATATCTTGGAGTAATACATAAATGTCCTGCGTAGAATGATACTTCTCTTTCAATAGGACAATATTTATATACCAGATATATAAACTTAATGAACAGTTCTTCCTGCCTTCCTATCTTTTCTGATTTTTCAATCTTGAAAAGTGTTCTTGTCTTGTCATAAATATCAAGCAAAAAGCTCTGGATATAATTCTTGAATATCTGCTCTCTGAAACAATTGTTCTTTTCGTTGTAGAATTCGTTCATTATTCCTACAAGATACCTCATTTTACGGATATTCTTTTCCGAGAGTTTAACACATGGATATTCTTTAAGGAAATAAGTGAAAGACGGTTCAAGACGTGATGTTATTTCATCATATATTTCATGTTTGAATATTATATATGACGCACTGAAATCTTCGCTTGCATTTTTTATCTGAATACAGGTCCCCATGGTAATTATAATTTGAGTGTTCTCGGATACATCGTGCGATATGAAGTCAATTTCAATACAAGCCGTACCTTTGTTACAGAATAATATGGAGAATGTATTTACTTTAATCATTTTATTTTCAGTGAACCAGTCATTTCTGTTTTCTCCGGCAATAAACATTTCGTTTTCTGGTAAATCAAATATATCCATTTTGTCTTTATGATTTATTTCTGTAAACCTGTTGCTGTTTTTTTACGGATAAAGAACCGTAACAATACAAAGATACAAATATATCATGTTAAAAAAAATGGATTGACTTTATTTAGTCTGAAGTTTGTCCTGAATTTTTGTTAACGAATGATATTGTTCAAAAAAAGAACAATAATAAATATTGTCGTATAGTAAAAAAGTGTTTAAAGTATGTTTTAAAATAGTTTATTTTGCTTTAAATTAATCAAGTTAATAATTACTAACGAAAGTTTTGAGTTCCGAATATGAACACAGTTGTTCCTATATTGAACAATCATATATCTTTTTATGAGTGTAACTTTGCCCACAAATTCAAAGTACAAATAAAAATATATGGTAACAGTAAACAAAAAATGGTTGCAACTAATGGGAGTTGTTAGTTGTGCAATCTGGTTCACATCGTGTGAACAGTCTCAAAAAGGAGAAATGCAAGCCGGTGGCTATGAAACGATGAAAGTAGCAGTGGCAGATAAAGTTGTAGAGACAAATTATTCTGCTTCTATCAAAGGACGTCAGGACATTGATATCATGCCTCAGGTTTCAGGAACAATACAAAAACTGTGTGTAGTGGAAGGTGAAAAGGTTAAAAAGGGTCAGATTCTTTTCATAATAGACCAGGTGCCTTATAAAGCGGCACTTAATACTGCTATTGCAAATGTGAAGTCGGCTCAGGCTGCATTGGCTACTGCAGAACTTACATATAACAGTAATAAAGAACTTTTTGCAAATAAGGTTGTATCAGAGTTTACTCTTAAAACATCCGAAAACCAGTATCTTACAGCAAAAGCCCAGCTTGCTCAGGCCGAAGCACAGGAGGTTAATGCAAGAAACAATCTTTCTTATACAGAAGTGAAAAGCCCGAGTAACGGTGTGGTTGGCATGTTGCCTTACCGTGTGGGAACATTGGTCAGTCCTTCTATGGTACAGCCTCTTACTACTGTTTCCGACAATTCGGAAATGTATGTATACTTCTCTATGACAGAAAATCAGATTCTTAATATGGTACGTGAATATGGTTCGGTTGACGAAGCGCTGAAAAAACTTCCGGAGATTTCTCTCGAACTGAATGACGGAACTGAATATTCCGAAAAAGGTAAGATTGAATCTATCAGTGGAGTAATTGATTCACAAACCGGATCTGTAGGTGTACGTGCCGTATTCCCTAATGAAAAAGGTCTTCTTCTGAGTGGTGCATCCGGTAAAGTATCTATTCCAAGCACATACAATGACTATATCATTGTTCCACAGGAAGCTACTGTAAAACAGCAGGATAAGATTTCTGTATTTAAAGTTGTAGACGGAAAGGCTGCATCTACTCTTATCAAGGTTGCCGCATATAACGACGGACGTGAGTATATCGTACTCGACGGACTTAAAGCAGGTGATGAAATCGTTGCCAAAGGTGCCGGTCTTGTTCGCGAAGGAACTCAGATAAAATAATCCTTCAAGACATTAAGAAGTCAAGAGATTATATATAAGAAAAATATAATCAGTGATGATAATATAAGATTCTAAGATAATAACAATGAAAGGAAATATATTTATTAAGCGACCGGTGATGGCTATCTCCATCTCCATTGTAATCCTATTGGTGGGATTTATTTCACTTATATCGTTGCCGGTAGAACAGTATCCTGATATTGCACCTCCTACAGTTACAGTCGATGCAACCTATACCGGTGCGAGTGCCGATGCTGTGATGAACAGTGTTATCATGCCGCTGGAAGAAAGTATCAACGGTGTGGAAAACATGATGTATATTACTTCTACTGCAACCAACTCCGGTACTGCCCAGATTCAGGTTTTCTTCAAGCAGGGAACCGATCCTGATATGGCGGCTGTAAACGTACAGAACCGTGTGTCTAAAGCTCAGGGACTTTTGCCTTCGGAAGTAACAAAGATTGGTGTATCTACTTCTAAAAGACAGACCAGCTTCCTTCAGATTACTTCGCTTGTAAGTACCGACGGACGATATGACGAGACATTCCTTGCCAACTATCTGGATATTAACGTTATTCCGGAAATTAAGCGTATCGAGGGTGTAGGTGATGCCACACTTCTTGGTGATACATACAGTATGCGTATATGGCTGAATCCGGAACTGATGGCGCAGTATGGACTTGTTCCTGCCGACGTTACAGCAGCTCTTGGCGAACAGAATATTGAAGCTCCGGCCGGAACTTTGGGTGAAAACTCTCCTAATGTGTTCCAGTATGCGTTGAAATATAAAGGACGTCTTAAAACAGTAAATCAGTTTGATGATATTGTTATACGTTCAAACGCAGACGGTTCTGTATTGCGACTTAAGGATATTGCAAAGGTTGAGTTAGGACGTTTGTCATATAGCTTCCACGGTGAAGTAAACGACCGTCCGGGTGTGACATTCCTTGCTTTCCAGGTAGCTGGTGCCAATGCTACTGAAGTAAACAATGCCATTACAAAACGTCTGGAAGAAATGTCTGAGCTACTTCCTCCGGGAGTAGAGTTTGTTCAGATGATGAGTTCAAACGACTTCCTTTATGCTTCTATATATAATGTAGTGGAAACTCTTGTGGTGGCTATCATCCTTGTAATCCTTGTGGTTTATTTCTTCCTTCAGGACTTCAAGAGTACTCTTATACCTTCTATCGCAATCATAGTATCACTGGTGGGTACATTTGCCTGCCTTGTAGCTGCCGGATTCAGTATTAATATCCTTACTCTGTTTGCCCTTGTATTGGCTATCGGTACTGTGGTGGATGATGCCATTGTGGTGGTAGAAGCTGTACAGGAGAAATTCGACTCGGGATATACATCTTCATATCTGGCAACAAAAGATGCTATGAGTGATGTGACTATGGCCGTAATTTCATGTACATGTGTGTTCATGGCCGTATTTATCCCTGTTACATTCATGGGTGGTACTTCCGGTATATTCTATACACAGTTCGGTATTACAATGGCAACTTCTGTAGGTTTGTCAATGATTTGTGCCCTTGTTCTCTGTCCGGCTCTTTGTGCCGTTATGATGAAGCCATCAGATGGTCAGAAGAGTCCGAAGAGTTTCAATGGCCGTGTCAGAGCAGCATACAATGTATCTTTCAATGCCATGATGGGTAAATATAAGAATGGAGTAATGTTTGCCATACATCACAGATGGATGGTTTGGGCTTCTCTTATAATCTCTGTAATACTGTTGGTATTCTTTATGAAGACAACCAAAACAGGTCTTGTTCCTCAGGAAGACCAGGGAACTGTAATGGTAAACATCGGTACAGCTCCTGGTAGTACATTGGTGGAAACAAAGAAAGTGGTAGAGAAAGTAAAAGATATTCTCAAGAATACTCCAGAAGTAGAATATTATAGTGCTGTTTCGGGTTATGGACTTATTTCCGGACAGGGTACGTCATATGCTTCATGTATTGTAAAGCTTAAGACATGGAATGAACGTAAGGGAGTAGAACACTCTGCTGATGCTGTTCTTGCCAGACTTAATGCACAGTTTGCACAGATTAAGGATGCTCAGATTTTCTGTTTCCAGCAAGGTATGATTCCTGGATACGGTATGGGTAACTCTATTGAACTTAACATGCAGGATAAGACTGGTGGTGACATGAGTGTATTCTATGGTCATGTGATGAAATTCCTTGGTGCTCTTAACCAGCGTCCTGAAGTTGCCATGGCTTATACTTCATATGCTATGAACTATCCGCAGATTGCTGTAGATGTTGATGCCGCCAAGTGTAAGCGTGCTGGAATATCTCCTTCGGATGTTCTTCCTGTATTGGGTAGCTATTGTGGTGGTTCATACATATCAAACTATAATGAATTTGGTAAAGTTTACCGTGTAATGCTTCAGGCTTCTCCTGAGTATCGTCTCGACGAACAGTCTCTGAATAATATGTATGTCCGCAATGGTACCGAAATGGCTCCTATAGGTCAGTTCGTTACACTTAAGAACGTACTTGGAGCTGAAGTCGCAAAACGATTCAACCTTTACAGTTCTATCAATGTGAACGTAAATGCCCAGATGGGTTATTCTTCCGGTGAAGTTCAGAATGCCATCAAGGAAGTTGCGGCTCAGACTCTTCCTACAGGATATGGATATGAATATGGTGGTATAGCACGTGAGGAAGCTCAGAGTGGTGGTGCCAAGACAGTATTTGTATATGTAATCTGTGTGGTACTTATCTATCTTATCCTTTCATGTCTGTATGAAAGCTTCCTTATTCCGATGGCCGTTATTCTTTCAGTGCCATTCGGTTTGATGGGTAGCTTTCTGTTTGCAAAACTGTTCGGACTCGAAAATAACATCTACTTGCAGACTGGTGTTATCATGCTTATCGGTTTGCTTTCTAAGACAGCCATCCTGATTACAGAGTTTGCCGTAGAGCGCCGCCGTAAGGGAATGGGTATCATAGAATCGGCATATTCTGCAGCTCAGGCACGTTTCCGTCCTATCCTGATGACTGTGCTTACCATGATATTCGGTATGATTCCGCTTATGTTTGCTACAGGTGCGGGTGCCAACGGTAACAGTTCTCTTGGTACTGGTGTGGTAGGTGGTATGCTTATCGGTACACTTGCTTTGCTTTTCGTGGTTCCTGTATTCTATATTACTTTTGAGTACTTGCAGGAAAAAATCCGTAAGCCTATGCAGGTAGAGGAAGATCCTCAGTTTAAACTCGAACGTGAACGCAGCCTTGAAGAAAGAAGCGCATTCAATAAGGAAGATTAATATAAATAAAGAAGATAAAAATGAAGGATGTGTCTTGATTATCATTTTTTATGATGTATAAAGTCTCTGTTATAATCCGGAAGTAGTTTTAATCTAAAAAAAGACTTACGGATTTGAGAAATCCGGACACATCCTCTATAAAACAGAATAATTAATGAAAAAGACAATATTTTCGGCCGTTACAGTTGCACTGGCAGCAACAATGTCGTCTGCCTTGTTTACCAGTTGCGGTATCTATACCAAATATAAGCCGGCAGAAACTGTTTCCGACAGTCTTTATGGTGAAAATATTCAGGTATCCGATACTGTGAACTTCGGCAATACCGACTGGAAAGAGGTGTTTACCGATCCTCATCTTCAGTCGCTCATAGAACAGGCTTTGCAGAATAATACAGATTATCTGTCGGCTCAGTTGAATATAGAGCAGGCTCAGGCTTCACTTCTTGCATCTAAGTTGGCATTTCTGCCTTCATTCGCTCTCTCACCTCAGGGTACAGTGAGCAGTTTCGATAAGCAGAAAGCTTCACAGACATATCAGTTGCCTTTAACAGCAAGTTGGGAACTTGATATTTTCGGAAGAATGAGAAACTCTAAGAAACAGGCTCAGGCTTTATACGCTCAGAGTATAGACTACAAGCAGGCTGTACGTTCACAGCTTATAGCAAGTGTGGCAAATACATATTATACTCTTCTTATGCTTGATGAGCAGTTAGCTCTTTCACAGCAGACAGAAGAAGCCTGGAAGGAAACAGTAGCTTCGGCACGTGCTTTGATGAATGCGGGACAGTATAATGAGGCAGGTGTTTCTCAGATGGAAGCTACATACTATTCTGTTCAGACTTCGGTTCTCGACTTGAAGGACCAGATAAACCAGACACAAAACAGTATGGCTCTTCTTCTTGCAGAAACTCCGCGCAACTATGAGAGAGGTAAGTTGGCAGACCAGAAGATGCCTGAGGACTTGTCGGTGGGAGTTCCTGTACAGATGCTTTCCAACCGTCCTGATGTTCGCTCGGCAGAACGCACTCTCGAAGCTGCATTCTATGTAACCAACCAGGCGCGTTCGGCATTCTACCCGAGTATAGTATTGAGCGGTAGTGCCGGATGGACAAATTCGGCAGGATCTATTATTGTAAATCCGGCCAAGTTCATTGCTACAGCTATAGGACAACTCACCATGCCTTTATTCAACAGAGGGCAGAATATAGCTAATCTGCGTATAGCAAAGGCACAACAGGAACAGGCAAGTTTAAGCTTCCAGCAGACTTTGCTTAATGCTGGTGCTGAAGTAAACGATGCTCTTACCGTTTATCAGACTTGCAAGGAGAAAACAGAACTTTATCAGAAGCAGGTTGATGCCCTTGAAAAAGCTCTTAAGAGTACAACACTGCTGATGGATTATGGAACAACAAATTATCTTGAGGTACTTACAGCACGTCAGACTTTGCTTAATGCTCAGTTGTCTCAGGTATCAAACCGCTTTATGGAGATTCAGAGTGTGATAAGTCTTTATCAGGCTCTTGGCGGTGGAAGATAATAAGGTTTGGATTTAATGGAATTTAGGTTTGATAAAACTTACATATAAATTCTTGAATACTTACACACACAATTATTTTCATATTAAAATTAACTGTTATCATTATCTAGTGTGATAATTAGATGATTATGGGCTGTCTGGGGAGTGATCTTCGGGCAGTCTTTTTTTATAGCTGTTTTGTAGGTTTATGCCGTACTGGAGGTATGGGCAAAAAAAAAGGAGTACCGCTGTACTCCAACCTTTGTTAACCTTAAATCTAATACTATGAAAAACACGATGCAAAGGTACGGATTTATAAGTAAACGCCAAATATTCAGCCAATTATTCTCTGTTTTATAACATATCTTAACTCAGTGATGTCTTAATGTACAATATTTTACATTTAAACATTTCTATATCATGAAGTTTAAAAATATAGTGTATCATGATAATTTGATCTATGACAAAAATAATAAGTAATTTTAGTCTTAACTTTGCATCATCATCGATGACTTCAACAAAACAACAAAAATAGGCATTAGCCCTGATAGATTTTATTATTGTAAGTTTGGTTATAATTTATAGAGATATCATGAATAACGTAAAAAAATCATATTCTTCGGCTGCATTTTCGGATACCAAGCCTCATTATGAGTTTCTTGACGGTTTACGTGGAGTTGCGGCCCTGCTTGTAGTGTTTTATCATATTTTCGAAGGCTATTCATTCGCTTCGGGTGGTACCCCAATTACCGTAATTAATCACGGTTATCTTGCAGTAGATTTCTTTTTTATTCTTTCGGGTTTCGTTATAGGGTATGCATACGACGACAGATGGAACAAGACTCTTTCTGTGGGTGGCTTTTTCAAACGAAGACTTATCCGACTTCATCCTATGATTGTGATGGGAGGACTAATAGGTGCTTTATCTTTTATAATGCAGGGAAGTGTGCAATGGGATGGAACTCATATATCCACATCTATGGTAATGTTGGCTCTTCTGTGCGCAATGTTTTTTATTCCTGCTGTTCCGGGTGCGAGCTACGAAGTTAGGGGCAATGGTGAGATGTTTCCTCTCAACGGTCCGTCGTGGTCATTGTTCTTCGAATATATTGGTAATATTTTATATGCGCTGTTTATCCGCAGATTATCCGACAAGGCACTGACACTGTTGGTTATTGTGCTTGGAATCTGTCTGTCATGGTTTGCCGTAACAGATGTTTCGGGTTATGGTATGATAGGAGTGGGATGGACTCTTGATACAGTAAATTTCTTTGGAGGTCTTGTAAGGATGCTTTTCCCGTTCTCTTTGGGAATGCTTATTTCACGCAACTTCAGAATCAAGCCTGTAGCAGCTCCTGAAAATCAACCGGAGGGCTCTTACAGTTCTGCTGACGGAAGCAAGAAATCCGGTATAAGGAAAAACAAGATAAGAGGAGCATTCTGGATTTGTTCTGTAGTATTGCTGGTGCTTTTCTGCATTCCTTATATTGAAAGCAGTTCTTCGGTCTGTCTTAATGGAGTGTATGAAATGTTCTGTATAATAATTGTCTTTCCTATATTGGTTTGTATAGGAGCCAGTGGTAATACACAGAGCAGTATATCAATGAAAGTATGCAAGTTCCTTGGAGATATTTCATACCCGCTGTATGCTATACATTATCCTATTATGTATCTGTTCTACTCATGGCTTATAAAGAATGAAGTTTATACTTTTGCCGAGTCATGGAATTATGCTGCATTGGCTTATTTTGGCAGTGTAATTTTAGCATATATCTGCTTGAAGCTTTATGATGAGCCGGTACGAAAATATCTTATTTCAAAGTTCAGATGACAGGTTCAGATGCTAAGGATGTAATTGCTTGATAATGTGGATATTATTTAATCGCTATATAAAATAAAAAAATGCGGCCGCATTTTAATGAAAATCTCTCGTCAAACTGAATAAAATGACGAGAGATTTTTTTATTTTGTCGTTACATGTTATTTCAGCTCAAGAGTAACGATAGATTTTGCCGGCAATGTTACTTTAAGAACATTGTTTGAAATCTTTGCTCCCTTGAATTCTTTGGGAGAAACAGTTTCAGGCTTGTCGAATGTATTATAATCATCGATATTGTCTGAAGTAAGGATTCTGCCACTTACATTCTTCATATTTTCACCGTCGAGTGTAATTGTAATTTCCTGTTCTTCCTCAAGATTCACGTTAGAAAGAGAGATATGTGTAACACCGTCCTTACGTGAAGCTGTAGCACTTACCATAGGTACTTCTCTGTTGTCTCTTACTACCTTATAGCTGCATTCAAGGTTTAGAGGAAGATATGTGGCATCCTGATGTACGTTATACATTTCGAATACATGATATGTAGGAGTAAGTACCATCTTATCGTCCTTGGTAAGAATCATGGACTGAAGCACATTGGCTATCTGAGCAATGTTTGTCATCTTTACTCGGTCTGTATATTTGTGGAAGACATCGAGAGTAAGAGAAGCTACAAACGCATCTCTAAGAGTATTCTGCTGATAAAGATGGCCGGGAACAGTTCCAGGTTCTTCATCCCACCATGTACCCCATTCGTCTACCATAAGCGCAATCTGTTTCTTTGGGTCGTATTTGTCCATTATAGCTATATGACGTTTCAGTACATCTTCTATTTCAAGACATTTTCCCATAGTCCAGTAGTAGTCGTCATTAGAGAATTTTGTAGCCGAACCTTTGCTTCCGCTCCAACCTGCTACGGTATAGTAATGCAATGATACGCCATCCATTCTATGACCGATGTTCTGCATAAGAACTTCAGTCCAGTTGTAGTCATAGTCGCTTGCACCACTGGCAATCTTGAAAAGTCTGTTGCCGTTGAAGTTACGGCAATATGTAGAATAACGTCTGTAAAGGTCGGAATAATATTCAGGTCTCATGCTTCCGCCACAACCCCAGCTTTCGTTGCCTACTCCGAAATATTTAACCTTCCAAGGTTTCTCACGTCCGTTTTCTTTGCGCAGTTTAGCCATAGGGCTACCCTGTTCGGCAGTCATATATTCTACCCATTTGGCCATTTCCTCAACAGTTCCGCTACCTACATTACCGCTGATATAAGGTTCACAGCCAAGCATTTCACACAGGTTGAGAAACTCGTGAGTACCAAAGCTGTTGTCTTCTACTGTACCACCCCAGTTATTGTTGACCATTCTTGGGCGGTTTTCTTTCGGTCCGATACCGTCCATCCAGTGATATTCATCGGCAAAACAGCCTCCAGGCCATCTTAATACCGGAACTTTCAGTTTCTTCAAGGCTTCGAGCACATCAGTTCTATAACCATTAACATTAGGAATGGATGAATCCTCTCCAACCCATAGTCCACCATAGATACATGTTCCAAGATGTTCGGCAAACTGTCCGTATATTTCCTTAGGGATAGTTTGTTCAGCCTTGTCGGGATATATTTCTATATTAGCCTTTTGCTGTGCCATGGCCGGAATACCGGCCATAAGCACTATAGAAAGTAGAATATTTTTCATTACATTAAAATTTTCAGGTTCTTATGATATTATGTTATAATCCTATTAATCTTATTTTTTTGCTTTCTCGAATTTGTAAACGGCAAAAGTCATTGCTCCAATTTCTGTATTCAGGACATTTCCTTCTATATTGATGTCTTTTTCTACAGGAACAATCTTGTTTGGTTCATCGAGTGTATTTTCAGCATCAATGTTATCCGAATGTAGAGTTATACACTTTCCGTTGGTAAGAACTGCCGATTTATTAAGTCCCTTAAACTCGAGATTAAGTTTCTGAGCCTTGTCGGATATATTGGCAACCTTTACTATATAAGTCTGAGACGGTTCATCCCAAACGGCACTTGCAAACAGTCCGTTCTGGTCGTCCTGTCCGCTTACCGGCTTTTTGTTCATGGTAAGAGGTACCACGTTTGTTCCCTTATTATGTCCGTAAAGATTCTGTACATGCCAGCTGCATGAACGTACAGAGCGCAGATTATCGAACCAAATCAGGTCCGGACGCCACTGCCATCCTTCTACATGAGCCAGAAGAGGAGCATATGTAGCCATGTGTACAACATCAGCATTACGTTCTACACCTGTAAGGAATGCGGCCTCAAGAAGTGAAGCATGGAAGTGATTATATTTCTTTCCTCTTCCGTGACAAGCATACTCGCCGGCAAAAACCTTAGGACCTTTGCGGTCGTAGTTGTCGTATCTGTTTCCCGATTTCATGAACCAGTCTTCAGGACGATAGAAATGTTCGTCAACGAGGTCGACTTTCAGTTTTTTCATTTCAGGCCACAGATAGTCGAAATCCTTACCTTCCGACTGAGGTCCTGACGAACCGATAATCTTTATTTCAGGATGAGCCTTACGTATAGCCTCAACGAAGAGTTTCAGACGTTCAGGATATTCAGGTCCCCATTGTTCGTTACCTATACCTATAAACTTAAGATTGAACGGTTCGGCATGTCCCATATCTGCACGCAGCTTACCCCATTTGGTATCGGTACCACCATTGGCAAATTCTATAAGGTCGAGTGCATCCTGGATATAAGGATCGAGGTCGCACAACTGAACATGTGCTTCCGGTTTATCATTCTGATACTGGCAAGACAGTCCACAGTTGAGGATAGGCAGAGGTTCTGCACCCATATCTTCCGACAAAAGGAACAGTTCATAGAATCCCATACCGTAAGTCTGGAAATAATCAGGGAAGAATCTGTATTCGAATGTATAGTGCCAGCGGTTTTCGTTGAGAGGACGGTTCTCTACAGGTCCTACAGAATTTTTCCAGTTGTATCTTGTAGCCAGGTCGGTACCTTCTACTATACATCCTCCAGGGAATCTGAATACTCCCGGTTTTGTATCTTCAAGAGCCTGAGCCAAGTCTTTTCTCAATCCGTTTTCACGACCTTTCCATGTATCTGTAGGGAACAGAGAAACATGTTCCAGGTCCACACTTCCCGGTGAAGCAAGGAATATTCTCAGATGAGCTTTGGCAAATGTTTCTTTTGGAGACAGAGTAATTTCATACTTCTTCCAGTCCTTGGAATTGATGTTCAGGTCCTGAGAAGTAATAACCTGAGTTTCTCCCATAGAAGCATTATTTATAAGTTCCACTCTGATTTTCTGGTTTTCTCCTCTTGCCCATACAGAGAAACGGTAAGTTTCGTTAGCCTTTATACCTATACCGAAGAAACCTTCATTCTCTATACCTGTGCGTTTATGAGCATGTCCCGCATTGGCAAGTCTTACATAGTGTGGATTTCTTTCGAACGGTCCGTCATCGAGGAGTGTTACATTACCGAAAATATTCCATCCCATAAAGTTCTGCGGAAATTCGAATGAGCGGTTTTTGATAAGTTCGGCATATAGTCCTCCATCGGCACCATAGTTTATGTCTTCAAAGAAATGGCCATACATGGTAGGCTGTATTTCAGCTCCAATTTTATTTGCCTGTACCACCATATTATTAACTTCCTGTGCATGGATACTCAATCCTGCCGATAGTGCGAGTGCACTTAAAAATGCTAAGTGTTTGTTCATGGTAAAATATGTTTTTTAAGTTTTTCAATGAAAGTTTGAACAAATATATTTATAATAGATATTTAGTATATACCTTTTTTTAGTCATTTATAAGTATAAAATCATTCATTGGCGTATACTCCTTTCCAGTATTGTATTAATGATTCATTTTTGAAAAAGGAATAGATTCTTTTTCTATCCCCATGCAATAATAGTATAACATATTTGCATGATTTTTCTATATCTGTTTTTATGTTTTGATTTAGCTTTGCATATAGAAATATCAAGTGATGTTTATCAGGTGATGTTTGTGACTATGGGTTTGTGATTATGATCTTTTAGATTCTGTTATGAACAGCAAAAGACAGAACTCACATAAAGATTATAATCTGCATAACCAGTAGAACCGGTTTATAGAATTTGACTAATTAGAATCACTTTATACTTATGAAGAAACATTTGCTATTGTATGCGTTTGCATTGTCATTATCGCCTGTGTTTGCTCAGCAGGCTACAGTTACAGGTCCCGACAAGAATCTTAAGGTAGATATATCTGTGAAGGAAGGACGACCTCTGTATACTGTCTCTTATAAGGGAAATACCATTCTCGAAGATTCTCCTCTTGGATTCATTACCAATGTTGGCGATTTCAGCAAGAATATGAAGTATGTTTCACAGGAGTCCTCGTCTCTGAAGAAAACATATACCCAGGACAGAATAAAGCAGTCGGTTGTGAATTATAATGCAAACCAGCTGAAGGTTAAACTGAGTAATGCTGAAGACAAGTCTGTTACTGTTGTATTCAGAGTCAGCAATAATGATATAGCTTTCCGTTATGAATTGCCGCAATATGGCGAAACAGCTTCTATTGTTATAAAGGGCGAGGCTACCGGTTTTGATTTTCCTGAAAACACCACTACATTTATCTGTCCTCAGAGCGACCCTATGATAGGATGGAAAAGAACCAAACCGAGTTATGAGGAAGAATATAAGGCCGATGAGCCTGTAGGTACACCATCGCAGTATGGCGAAGGGTATACTTTCCCTTGTCTGTTCCATGTAGGCGACAGCTGGGCACTTGTTTCCGAAACAGGTGTTACAAGTAAGTATTGTGCTTCCCATATCAGCGACGGGACAAGTGACGGACTCTATACTATTGCCTTTCCTAATGAAGGTGAACTCAACGGACTCGGTTCTTCTACTCCGGGACTTGCTTTGCCTGGCAACACTCCGTGGCGTACTATAACCGTGGGAGATAATCTTAAGCCGATAGTGGAAACTACAGTTCCGTTCGATGTGGTTGAACCTCTTTATGAGCCTTCGCAGGATTATAAGTTCGGACGTTCTACATGGAGCTGGATAATGTGGCAGGACCCAAGTATCAATTATGACGACCAGATAAGGTATATAGACTTAGCCGCAAAGTTAGGATATGAATATACACTTATTGACGGCAGATGGGAGACAAATATCGGTCGCGAGAAAATGGAAGAACTCTTTAAGTATGCTCAGAGCAAGGGAGTGGATGTCTTTGTATGGTATAATTCAAACGGATACTGGAATGATGCACCTCAGTGTGCAAAGCAGTGCATGAGCAATTCTGTCGACCGTAAGAGAGAAATGAAATGGCTGCAGAAATGTGGTGTAAAAGGGCTTAAGGTTGACTTCTTCGGCAGCGACAAGCAGCAGATGATGGGCTTATACGAAGATATTCTCTGTGATGCCAACGAACACGGACTTATGATAATTTTCCACGGATGTACTATCCCGAGAGGTTGGGAGAGAATGTATCCTAACTATGTGGGTAGCGAGGCTGTGCTGGCTTCAGAAAACCTTATTTTCAATCAGCATTTCGATGATATGGAAGCATTCAATGCTACTTTGCATCCTTTTATAAGAAATACCATAGGAAGTATGGAATTTGGAGGAACATTGCTCAACAAGCGTCATAACCGTACCAACGACGGTGGAACCATAAGACGTACAACAGATGTTTTCCAGATTGCTACAGCCGTTCTTTATCAGAATCCGATACAGAATTTTGCCATTGCTCCAAATAATCTGTCAGATTCTCCGGCTTCTGTAATTGACTTCATGAAGGATGTTCCTACAGTATGGGATGAAACAAAATTCATTGACGGTTATCCTGGAAAATATTGTGTTCTGGCACGCTGCCACAATGATACATGGTATATTGTGGGAGTAAATGCCCAGAAAGAAAGCATGAAACTGAAGTTGGATTTGTCGGAGATACTTTCCGACGGTGATATCTGTACTTATCATTTCGACGATAGCAAACGTAATGCACAGATAAAGAACCTCGAAGTGAAGAAATCATCTGAAGTACCTGTAGATATGCTTACAGACGGTGGTTTTGTTATTATAGCAAAAAGCAAGTAAAGATTTAAACTTATTATTGAGGTTGGGTTATTAAACAGGTTGGGTTAATTATATATGAAAACAGGACTGTATCGCAAGGTTTTCAAACCGGAGATACAGTCCTGTGTTATTTTAATACCGTTTTATGGCATTCAGAATGCTACAGTATTCAGATACTTGTCAACAAGCATACCGTCTGTAGTCTTAAGGTCGAGAGTAAACTTACGTTTAGCTTTGAATCTGATAGTCATCAGCTCACCGTCACCTTCGAGATATGGTTTCTCACCAAGATTTACGAATGTAGGATATAGTGACTTCTGTCCGTTGGTATGCAGACGGTCGTATGTGAGATTTTTCATCTCTTTCATATTTTCAGTGTCTGTACCTACATATTCCATATCCTGTTCGTTGTATGGCAATGCAAAACTCATGGCATTAACAGAACGTAATCCTGTTCCCTTAACTTTAATTTCCACAGTTTCGCCTGCATTGTAAACCTTCTTGTTGGCTGTTATGCTTATGCTGCCTTCCACTGCAGGAACTTTCTTGCTGCTTACTCCTGTTTCAAGTTCTATACCCACATTAGATATATCGTAAGCATCAATCAGACCGTTCATATTCAAGTCTCCCTTGCTGATATAACCTTCATAGTCACCATCGCCTTTTCTAAGTCCGGTATAGTTCATATATGAAGTAAGGTCATTCTCATCGATACGGTTGTCGTGGTTGATATCACCTGGGATGTAGCTTTCTGAACCTGGTACACGGAATACATACAATTCGCGTCCTGAACCATAATTGCCCACTCCGGCAGTAACGGCCAACTTGATGTATCTTGCTGTTGGTTTGTCGCCAAATTCGAATGTCTTGACATCACCGCCCTTCCAGTCGAATGTTCCGGCTTCAGTCCAGTTGCTCTTATCCATACTGTAATATACAGTACCCTTAAGCAATGTACCGTTTCCTCCATCTGTACGAGGCAGATACTGGAACTTGTCGAGCTGGTTTATGCTGCGCAAGTCCATAACCATGTCGAATGGTACTGCAGACGCACTCCATTTGGTATGCCATGTATCCGATTCGTCGAAGTTGAATAACTTCTTGATACCTTGTCCGCCCTGATTTTCGCAAGTTGTCTCACCCTTGATACCTCTGATGGCAAATTCCAGAGGATCAGATTTAGTCTTGGCAGTAAGTACAGTCCATTCAGAAACACCATCCTTGTTGACAGCACGGACCTTCATGCTATAATCAGTTTCAGGACGAAGGTCGCCAAACAACAGACAATTGTTCTTTATAGTAGAATACAGCATTCCGTCGTACTCTATTTCATAATAATCAGCGTTTTCAGCTTTTTCCCATGAAGGAGTAAGAGTATATGCAGTGATATTATCTTCAGTGATGTTTGCCTTAGGAGCAGACAACTGTCCGTTCTTTGTCAGCATCTTTTCAGCAGGAGCAAATTCAAAGCCTTTAACTTCAACTTCAATATCATTTGCTGTAACATCAGTCTTGCCAAGGCAGATATGCAGAACCGGATTCTTTACAACACTCAGACTTGCCATTTCAGAACCTTCGGTAGCAAATTTATTGAGCTCTGGCGATTCTTCATAGAAATACATATTCTCACCCTTCAAAGCTTCTTCCAGAGAAGCAGCTTCAACAAGTTTGACACGTTTTCCGCCCACAGTGGCACTTACTTTCTTAGGTTTCTTAGTAAGGTTTACTTTTATCTGAGTAGATTTTTCCTTAACCATACCCTCAAAGCTTCCCTGAGTAGCATTTACTTTTATCACAGCCTTATCGTCTTCCACACTCTGAGATATAAGAGTAGTGCTTCTGGCACCAAGTCTGTATGCTTCTGTTACACCATCGTCGTCGTATTCTGTAAATTCAGATGTTCCGTAAGGATAAACCTCATAAATACGAACCGACTTGTCTATTTCGTTCACATTATTGTGAGGATTATTTAAAGGCAATATAGCACCCTTCTTTACAAACAGAGGAAGTTTCCATAGAGGAGCATCATAATTATTGATTATACGTCCGCCCTGATAAACATCACCTGTAAAGTAGTCTACCCATTCACCTTCCGGCAGATAGATACCGTCTCTTATATCGTTACCCTTTTCATCCGATTGAGTAGCCTGATATATAGGAGCCACAAGTACATACGGACCATACAGGAACTGATATCGTGTTGCAGTACCAAGAGTATATTCGTTTGGATAATCGAGGAACATGGCACGAATCATTGGTTTTCCGTCGATGGCTTCTTTAGCTATACTGTATGTATAAGGCATGAATTCCGATTTCATCTTCAGATACCAGCGGTTGATAGAAGCTGCAGGTTCGCCAAGTATATGCGGATACTTAGGATTTGAGCCCCATCCGTCCATATTCAGCTGCATAGGGGTGAAAGTCTTCCACTGGAAATCACGTACATTCACAGGAACATTCTTACCACCGAAAATACCGTCCATATCGGAGCAGATATTAGGCTGTCCCGACAAGCCACTGCCGATATATGTAGGGATATGGAAACGGATATACTCCCATTCACCTCCAGTCTGGTCGCCCGACCATATTCCGGCATATCTCTGTGTTCCGGCCCATCCGTCGAGTGATATGATAAACGGACGCGCATTATTTCCGTAATATGGCATAATCTGTCCCACATCGGCCACACCGTTAAGTCCGAACGAATATCCGGCACCTACCCATGCCACGTCTGTTTTAAGAACTCTTACACCCGCATCCCTTACTTCTTTTACTATATCACGCTGCAGCAAAGCACTCACTCCTTCTTTAGGATGCAAGTCCGACTGTGTCCACAAACCAATTTCCACGCCCTTGCTGTGTGCATAATCAGTAAGGTCCTTAAGATTCTGTACATTGCCGTCGAGTGTTTCTGTCTGTCCGTATCCGGCACCATAACCATCGTTAGGAAGCAACCATCCTAAAGGCATATCATGAGCTGCATATCTGTCTATCACAGCACGTGCAGAGAATTGGTAATTGTTCTTTTCACCGTTGAGTGATTCCTTTATACCTCCGTTGTCTTTCTGGCTTTCTTTATATTTCTTTCCATCCTCAAACAGAATTCCGTTTGGATCTTCCTTCCAGTAGTCACGGTTGTATGCGTTAAGATGTCCTTCGTAGAAACCGAATTTAGGCAGAAGAACAGGATTACCTGTAAGTTGGTAGAAGTCGTTAAGCAAAGCTACAGGACCATCGTTTACCATAAAGAAGGCATCGATATAGTTGGTATCGTGAGAGAGTTTTACTGTATTCTCTACAGTAGCTCCGAAATCGTATTTACCCATGGCAAAAGTATGCCACATTACACCATAGCCTGCAGTCGACCAGTAGAAAGGAGTAGGCGAGGCTACACCACCGTCGGTCCAGTTGTTGGTATTTTCAATAGCAATGATTTTTCCTTTATGAGAGAAGCGTCCGTTCTGTACACCTCCTCCATAGAAATATTCATCTTTATTTTCTGTAAGTGAGATTGAAACGCTTTTAGGAGTAAATTCGAAAGGAGCATTAGATTCTGCAACTGTAGAATTGTCGCTTAGTCTGATAAGCTTGAAAAGAGAATTGTCTTTGTTGAATACAACCTTGATTTTTGCTGTAGTAAGAGTAATTTCACCGTCTTTGTCGGTAAGTATGATTTTTCCTGCCTGTTTTCTTGGCGAGTCAACGAGTATCTGAGCTTCAGGTTTTGCTTCAGGGTCTCTTATAATGCCACCGTTAATATCCTTAAACAGACGGAAGATATTTTCTCCATAAAAATCTACTGTAAGTCTTGTATTGTCGGCAAAAACTATTTCTGCTGTAGTAGGGTTAATCATCCTCGCACTGAGGATTTCATTTGAGTTTACCTGAGCACCGGCTTCCATTGTTATTCTGTTTGCCACTTCCGAAGCATGAGATTCGGCACCAAAAGCTGTGCTATAGCTTAGTGGCAATGCCAGTGCTAAAAATAAAGCTTTGTTTGATTTCATTTTTAAGGTAAGGTTTTATTAAATTGTTTTATTGTTAAAAGTTATTCTGATTTTTTTCCGCTCCAAAAGTAGTTAAATAATCGTGTGTATCCAAAGAATTTATAAATAGTTTGTCTGTTGAATAGAAATTCTTAATATTATTTATAACTTTGCGGTCTAACATAAATGTTTATCATATAATTATTTACCATTCGTATCATATAAATGTTTATCATTATGGACAATAATCTGTTTATTTACAATACCCTCAGTCGTAAGAAAGAACTGTTTGTTCCGGCACATGCTCCTCATGTGGGAATGTATGTGTGTGGTCCTACAGTATATGGCGATGCTCACTTGGGACATGCGCGTCCTGCTATTACATTTGATATTCTTTTCCGTTATCTTACACACCTTGGCTATAAGGTAAGATATGTGAGAAACATTACCGATGTGGGCCACCTTGAACACGATGCCGATGAGGGTGAAGACAAAATCGCAAAGAAGGCTCGTCTTGAACAGCTTGAGCCTATGGAGGTTGTCCAGTACTATCTGAACCGTTATCATAAGGCTATGGAGGCCCTCAATGTTTTGCCTCCGAGCATTGAACCTCATGCTTCCGGCCATATCATTGAACAGATTAAGCTGGTAGAGGAAATTCTTAAAAACGGTTATGCTTACGAGAGTCAGGGTTCTGTATATTTTGATGTTGCGAAATATAATAAGGACCATCACTACGGCAAGCTTTCTGGCCGCAATCTTGATGATGTACTGAACACTACACGTGAACTCGACGGACAGCAGGAAAAGCATAATCCGGCCGATTTCGCATTATGGAAATGTGCACAGCCTGAACATATCATGCGCTGGCCTTCTCCTTGGAGTGACGGTTTCCCTGGATGGCACTGTGAATGTACTGCCATGGGTAAAAAATACCTTGGAGAAACATTCGATATCCACGGTGGAGGTATGGATCTTGTTTTCCCTCATCACGAATGTGAGATTGCCCAAAGCGTAGCTTCTCAGGGACATGATATGGTGCGCTACTGGATGCACAATAATATGATTACCATCAATGGTCAGAAGATGGGTAAATCATTGGGTAACTTCATTACTCTCGATGAATTCTTTACCGGATCAAACAAGCTTCTTGCTCAGGCTTATTCGGCCATGACTATACGTTTCTTTATTCTTCAGGCTCATTATCGCAGCACTGTAGATTTCAGTAACGAAGCGCTTCAGGCTGCCGAAAAAGGACTGGAAAGACTGATGGAAGGTGTGAAGAATCTCGAACGTATCACTCCTTCGAAGGCTACAAGCGGAATAGAGCCTGCCGGATTGCGTGAAAAGTGTTATGAAGCAATGAACGATGACTTGAATACTCCTATCGTGATATCACATCTGTTTGATGCTACACGTATGATTAATACTGTAATCGACAAGAAGGCTACTATCAGTGAAGCCGATCTTGAAGAACTGAAATCGGTATTTAATATGTTTGTGTTCGATATCCTCGGACTTAAGGCTGATGCGGAAAACAATGCTGCTCGTGAAGAAGCATATGGAAAAGTGGTAGATATGTTGCTCGAACAGCGTATGATAGCCAAGGCTAATAAAGACTGGGCTACAAGTGACAAGATTCGCGATAATCTGGCTGCTCTTGGCTTTGAGGTAAAGGATACTAAGGATGGATTTACATGGAAACTCAACAAGTAATGACGTTTCTCCTGACATGTATCCTTAAGATGGAATAAGTAAAAATATAAAATTGAGATAATATGAGCGGTTCATTACTGTGCAAGCAGAAATGAACCGCTTTTATATTATGTATGCTGGTGTAATTTATATACAGTTCATATATTCTGAAGTGTTAATTTTTTAGAATACTTATACATAAACAAATCTTTTTTCCTCTATATATTGTTATTTAGATATATAAGAACTAATTTTGAATATGTCATATTAATTTTGATAACATTATGAAGAAGATTATTTCAACATTAATGGTATTGGCTTGTCTGATTATAGCCATGCCGGCTCAAGCACAAATTAAGTTTGGTTTAAAAGGTGGTTTGGATGTTACCAAAATATCTTTGTCTGATTCTCCTATAAAGGGCGATAATGCGACAGGTTTCTTTGTAGGTCCGATGATGGAATTTACAATTCCTGTAGTAGGACTCGGTTTCGATGTTGCAGCTCTTTATTCACAGTCGGGAATGAAATTTGAAGGTCTGGATGAAACTGAAAAACTGAAATCAATAGAAGTCCCTGTAAATCTTAAATGGACAGCAGGTCTTGGAAGTACATTGGGAGTATTTGTTGCGGCAGGTCCTCAGTTCGGATTTGGAGTTGGCGACGGATGGGAAGGTTTCGATTCTAAGAAATGTTTCGTAAGTGTTAATATCGGAGCAGGTTTGAAATTGCTCAGACATCTTCAACTTGGAGTAAACTATAATATAGGAGCCAGCAAAGTTGGTGATGTGATAGTTGATAAAGTTGATGGATGGACCGGTAACGAAGGAAAGTTCCAGTCAAGTCTCCGCAAAAACTCATGGCAGATTTCATTAGCCTATATGTTCTAAGAAATATACAGCGGATTATTATATTTTGATTCTTATTGATATTTTATTCGGAAGTCTCTTTGGTGTACATTTGTCATGTATCATCAAAGAGACTTTTCTTTATTTCTTTTATGATTCAGAGTCACACGGATAAGTTACACCCCATTCCTTTCTGAGCTCATCCATCTGTTTCATTATTCTTATAGTTTATTTGTGAGACATATAAGGAGATTTTATCAGCAATGTGTCCACATCCCAAAATTCCTATTTTATATACTTTCGTATAGTTATATATTTTTCAGATTCGATATTTCAACGGACAAAGCTATAAAACTTTGCCCATAATGCGGTGCTAAACGATGTCCTTTTTTGTACCTTTGCAGTATGAAGAAGTTTGTAGATGTCATAGTGCCGTTGCCCATAGCCAACCTGTATACTTATTCTTTGCCGTCTTCTCTTGAAAATACGGTAAAGGAGGGTTGTCGTGTGGTTGTTCCATTTGGAGCGAAGAAGTATTATACAGCTATTGTAGTAAAAATTCACTATTCAGATCCCGAGGAGTACGAAACTAAAGATGTGTCCGAAGTGCTTGATGAATCGCCGGCACTGCTTCCACGGCAGTTGCCTTTCTGGAAATGGGTAGCCGACTATTATCTGTGTACCCTTGGCGATGTATATAAGGCTGCCATGCCTTCCGGAATGAAGCTGGAAAGCGAAACACTTGTAGAGTACAATCCTGATTTTACAGCAACAGAACCGTTGCCTGAAAAAGAACAGCGGATACTTGATATACTTAGTGTGGATACAGAACAATGTATCACACAACTTGAACGTGCCGGCAATATAAAAAATATACTTCCAGCCATAAAATCACTTCTTGAGAAAGATGCCATCCATATTAAGGAAGAACTTAAGCGAAGCTATAAGCCAAAGACAGAGGCCAGGGTACGTCTGACTGAAGATATGCGTACGGAAGATGCGGTACGGAAACTTTTTGATTCATTGGCAAGAGCTCCAAAGCAGTTGGCTGTGCTTATGAAATATCTTGAACTCTCCGGATGGATGCAGGAAGGAAAACTGCCTTTGGAAGTGACAAAAAAGAATCTTGTTGAGGCTTCGGGGGCCACTCCATCTGTACTTTCAGGATTGATAGATAAAAATATATTTGAAGTATACTATCATGAAATAGGACGACTTTCGGCTGCTAAGACAGAAACTGTTCCGCTTAATCCACTGAATGAGGCACAGCAGACAGCATTCAACTCCATTATGTCTTCTTTTTTCAAAAAGGATGTCTGCCTGCTTCATGGAGTAACGGCAAGTGGCAAGACAGAAATATACATACACCTCATAGAAGAGGTTATGAAGGTTGGAAAACAGGTCCTTTATCTTTTGCCTGAAATAGCGCTTACAACCCAGATTACAGAGCGCTTGAAAAGAGTATTCGGAAATCGCCTTGGGATATATCATTCAAAGTTCCCCGATGCCGAGCGTGTGGAAATATGGCAGAAACAGCTGTCGGAAAATGATTATGATGTAGTTTTAGGAGTGAGGTCGTCGGTCTTCCTTCCGTTCAGAAGACTCGGGCTGGTTATAGTTGACGAGGAACATGAGAACACATATAAGCAGCAAGACCCGGCGCCAAGGTATCATGCACGAAGCGCTGCCATCATGTTAGCTTCTATGTATGGAGCCAAGACGTTGCTTGGTACAGCTACACCAAGTATAGAGACTTATTATAATGCAACTCACGGAAAGTATGCGCTTGTGGAACTGAAGGACAGATATATGCACATTCAGCTTCCAGAGATAGAGATAGTAGACATCAAGGAACTGGCACGCAAGAAAAGAATGTCGGGGCATTTTTCGCCTTTCCTATTGCAGAAAATGCGTGAAGCTCTTGAAAACAGAGAACAGATTATTCTTTTTCAGAACAGACGCGGATTTGCTCCTATGATAGAATGCCGTACTTGTGGGTGGGTGCCTAAATGCAAGAACTGTGATGTGAGTCTTACATATCATAAGGGCTTGAATCAGCTTACATGCCATTATTGTGGATATACATATAATGTTCCCAAATCCTGTCCGGCATGTGGCGGGGTGGAACTGATAAACAGGGGTTTTGGTACAGAGAAGATAGAGGATGATATAAAACAGATATTCCCTCAGGCTGTTGTGGCGCGTATGGACCTTGATACTACCCGTACACGTTCTGCTTACGAAAAGATTATTTCCGACTTCCAGAACGGGAGAACAGATATTCTTATTGGTACTCAGATGATATCAAAGGGTCTCGATTTCGACAGAGTGAGTGTAGTTGGAATCCTGAATGCCGATTCTATGCTTAACTATCCAGATTTCCGTTCGTACGAGAGGGCTTTCCAACTTATGGCTCAGGTGGCGGGAAGAGCGGGAAGAAAGCATAAAAGGGGACTTGTAGTACTGCAGACAAAGTCGCCTGATTTGCCTGTTATCCATGAGGTGGTTACCAATGACTACATTAAAATGTACGACGAACAGACTGCCGAGCGCAGCATGTTCAAGTATCCTCCGTTCTACCGTTTGATATATGTGTTTCTCAAGCATCGTAAGGAGGATGTGCTTGATGAGGCTGCCGTGTGTATGGCTTCATATCTTCGCAGTGGATTAGGCGACCGTGTACTTGGTCCCGACCGTCCTCCGGTGGGGCGTATTCAGACATTATATATAAAGAAAATAGTCATAAAGATAGAACAGCAGTTGTCGATGTCGAAGGTTCGTGAATACCTTCATCAGGTACAGAGGGCTATAATTGAAGACGAGCGTTTCAAGTCGCTTATGGTGTATTATGATGTAGATCCTATGTAGGCCATATGGTACTTAATATAGAATGGTACTTAATATAGAATGATAAAGAGAATAAATGGAATTACAGATATAAAATATTTTGCAATATGAAAATCGAATTAGATGTACATACACATACCATAGCCAGTGGTCATGCTTTCAGTACATTGCAGGAAATGGCGCAGGCAGCAGCCGGCAAGGGATTGAAACTGTTGGGCATAACAGAGCATTCACCAGGAATACCCGGATCTTGCGACCCGATTTATTTCAGGAATCTTCATGTGGTGCCTCGCCAAATGTATGGTATAGAGCTTCTTCTTGGTGCCGAGATAAATATACTCGACTGCAACGGCAATATAGATATGGATGAATACTATCTTAAAATGCTCGACTTGCGTATTGCCGGTATACACTCTTTGTGTTATACTCACGGATCGGCCGAAGAGAATACCAAAGGTCTGGTTAAAGTTATTTCCAATCCGTATATAAATATAATAAGCCATCCCGGTGACGGTACAGCTAAACTGAATTTCGAACCTTTGGTGATTGCGGCAAAAGAGCATCATACATTGCTTGAGATAAACAACAGTTCTCTCAAACCGTGCCGTAATAAGCCCGATGCTAAGAATAATAACCTTGAAATACTCAGATTGTCAAAGAAATATGAAGTGCCTGTTATCCTTGGCAGTGATGCACATATATCGTTCGACATAGCAACGTACGACTATGCCTTGCAACTCGTGTCGGAGACAGACTTTCCTGAAGAACTTATCATGAATACTGATGTGAAGAAGTTTAAGGAATATCTTCGTCTGTAATTCACAGTTTGTATATTTAATGAATTAACCAAAGTAGAAAAAGAAAAAATGAATAATTAATGAAACGAATATTATTTGTATGTCTTGGGAATATATGCCGTTCGGCTACAGCTGATGAGGTAATGCGTACTTATCTGAAGAGGGAAGGACTCGACCGTGAGGTGGAGATTGATTCTGCCGGAATCAGTTCTTATCATAGAGGTGAGCTGCCCGACGATAGAATGCGGATGCATGCATCACGTCGTGGCTACAATCTTACTCACCGTTCACGACCGGTATGTACCGATGATTTTTATGATTTTGATATTATACTTGGAATGGACGACAGTAACATAGCTGCCCTCAAAGACATGGCTCCCGATTTGGAAACAGAAAAGAAGATAGGACGTATGACTGATTACTGCAGGGTGAAAATGGTGGATTATGTTCCCGACCCTTATTATGGCGGTGCTCAAGGATTCGAGAATGTTCTTGATATACTTGAGGATGCATGCGGCGGACTTATAGAGAGTCTTAAAAAAGAAGCCGGCAAGAATCTATAATTGTGTCTTTCTTGCCGTTCTATATATATCGTACGGTCGTGTCATTAATATCGTACGGCCGTACTATTAATATGGTACGGTTGTACCACTGGAGTGGTAAGCCAGTACTATTCATATCGTACACTATTTTAATGACCGGATATCATTCATAAGCTGTTGGTATCTTGAAAAAATATAATTAATAAAATAAACTATCATGGAAAAAACATTTGCACCTTTTGCTAAACCTTTATATGTAATGACAAAGCCAGTAGGCGCAGTATGCAATCTGGCTTGTGATTATTGCTATTATCTTGAGAAATCGAACCTTTATAAAGATACCTCAAAGCATGTCATGAGTGAGGAGCTTCTGGAAAGATTTATAAGAGAGTACATTAATTCCCAGACTATGCCTCAGGTACTGTTTACATGGCACGGCGGTGAAACACTTATGCGTCCGTTGAGCTTTTATAAAAAAGCTGTCGAACTTCAGAAAAAATATGCAGGAGGAAGAACCATCGACAACTGTATACAGACCAACGGTACCTTGCTTACCGATGAATGGTGCCGTTTTTTCAAGGAAAACAACTGGTTGGTTGGTGTTTCTATAGACGGCCCGCAGGAGTTTCATGATGAATATCGTAAGAACAAACAGGGCAGACCTTCATTTGTTAAGGTGATGCGTGGAATAGAGTTACTTCACAAACATGGGGTAGAGTGGAACGGTATGGCTGTTGTTAATGATTATAATGCCGATTATCCTTTGGATTTCTATCATTTTTTCAAGTCTATTGGCTGCCATTATATACAGTTTGCGCCTATAGTAGAGAGAATTTTCAAACATAATGACGGACGCCACCTTGCAGCACCTATGCAGGAAGGCGATAAGCTTGCCGATTTCTCTGTTTCGCCAGAGCAGTGGGGAAACTTCCTGTGTACACTTTTCGATGAATGGGTACGAAATGATGTAGGCCAGTATTTTATTCAGATATTCGATTCAACACTTGCCAATTGGGTAGGAGAGCAGCCGGGAGTATGTTCTATGGCCAAAACATGCGGACATGCTGGTGTAATGGAGTTTAATGGTGATGTTTATTCATGCGACCATTTTGTTTTTCCGGAATATAAATTGGGTAATATATATCAGAAATCACTTGTTGAGATGATGTACAGTGAAAGGCAGATAGAATTCGGGCAGATGAAACAGAAGTCGCTTCCTTCACAGTGCAAGGAGTGCGAGTTCCTGTTTGCATGCAATGGTGATTGTCCGAAGAATCGTTTTGCCAAGACTGCTACCGGTGAGCCCGGACTGAATTACTTGTGCAAAGGCTATTATCAGTACTTCAAACATGTGGCTCCATATATGGATTATATGAAAAAGGAACTTCTTGCCGAAAGAGCTCCTGCTAATATAATGGAGGCGATAAGAAAAGGTGAAATTTAATGTTTCACCTTTTCTTGTAAAGACATTCTGTAAAGACTTGATTTGTTATAAAGATATTTTATACTGATCAGAAATTTAAGTTATTTCTACTTTTTCAATTCAGGATAACTGATGCGTGTGTGATACATGGTCTTAAGTTTTTCCTTGAAGACACATTTTACTGTTGCTATATCCTTGAATGTAATAGGACATTCCTTGAAATATCCATCCTGAACCTGTGAGTCAATAATCTTCTCTACAAGATTAGATATACTTTCTTCTGTGTATTCCGGCAAACTTCTTGATGCGGCTTCTACAGAGTCGGCCATCATAAGTATAGCCTGCTCTTTTGTAGAGGGGTTTGGCCCAGGATATTGGAAGAGAGATTTGTCCACATTTTCATCCGGATGTTCATTCTGATATGAAATGTAGAAGTATTTTGTCAGGCCATTGCCATGATGTGTTACAATAAAATCTTTTATTACCTGTGGAAGATTATGTTTGTCGGCAAGTTTTAATCCGTCTGTTACATGATTGATAACAATCTGCGCGCTTTGCTTATAGCTCAACTGGTTATGAGGATTTACACCCGACTGGTTTTCTGTAAAGAAGGCCGGGTTTGCCATTTTGCCTATATCGTGGTACATGGCGGCAGTACGTACAAGCTGACTGTTGGCTCCAATGCGGTTGGCCGCTGCTGCAGTCAGATTGGCCAGTTGCAGTGAATGCTGGAATGTTCCCGGTGCCACTTCCGACATATCTCTCATAAGCTTATTGTTGATATTTGACAATTCTACCAATGTAACATTTGATGTAAATCCGAATGTTTTCTCAAGAATGAAAAGTAATGGATATGTAAATAGAAGAAATAGTCCGTTTATCAGGAAGTTGGCATATACGTAAGTACTTAGCTGGGCTATTTCGCTTACATGAATAAGATCGAGTGCCAGGTAAAGTAAAGAATATGATACTGTAACCAACAGGGCGCTGTTGAGCAGCTGTGAACGCTGTGAAAGTTCTCTCAGACTATATATACCAGCCAGTCCGGCAACAATCTGCAATAAAATAAATTCATGAGGAGTTCTCAGTGCAATAGAGCAGATAAGTATAGATGTTACATGTGCCATGAATGCAGTGCGCGAGTCGAGAAATATTCTGATAATCATAGGAATCATGGCAAACGGAACAATATATACACTCATTATTGCATGTTTCACCATCATGAATGCTATTACGGGGAATATGATAATAATGCCAAACAGCAGTAGCAACTTACCTTTTGATTTCAGATCATAGAAATCTTTTCTGAAGAGCTCGAGATAAATCATGAACATGCTTATTAAAATAGAGACAAAAAGTATCTGTCCGAAAAGTGTAAGACGTTTTTCGGATGCAGTCTCAGATCTGTCGTTCCATTCTTTCTCAAGAGATTTTAGTATGTCGAATTTCTTTTGGTCTATGATTTCTCCTCTGTCTATAATCTTTTGTCCGTTCATTACAAATCCCTTTGCCCATGAAATTTCAGACATTAATTCCTGTTTTGCCGTTTGTGACTTTTCGGTATCGTATGTCAGGTTGGGAGTTATATAATTGTTCAGGTTACATTGTTGGAGAAGTCTTTTATTGAAGTGCACCGTATCGGCATTTATCAGCTTTTCGTATGCTTCCTTTATGGTGTATAAATCTTCTACTCTTTTTTGTGTCGCTGTATTTTGGCTGACAGCCTGAATGTTTTCTATGCTTTCCTGTTCGAGCTGGATATAGTCGTTTGGAGCTATAACTCCAACTTCATAAATGCTTTTCAGGGTGTTTTCTATGTGTCTCCTGTAGTTGGGATAGTCTTTTATAATCATAGACTTGTTGTCGTAATCATGTCTTAGCTTTTCTGTCATTTGAGAAGCTATGTCCGGATTAATCTGAAAGTATGGGGTGTAATATGTCATTATACTGTCCTGTTCGGCTTTTACCTGCTCTTCTGCCTTATAGACAGGAAAATCGAAAGAAGCCTGGAGTAATCCGTATTTCCATGGTTTGTTGAACTCAAACTGGTAGTTAAACCCTCCTTCCTTAGGCAGGAAATATACTATAACCGCTACGGTGGTGAGGAATATCGCACACTTATATAAGAGTTGTTTGTAAGAAAATCCTTTTTCTGAACCGAAAGTTTTCATATTAAACTATGTTTTGAATATATTTTGAGTGCAAAATAAGTAAAAAACGGGAAAATTAGATTACTTTTGCAACATATTTTTAGTTGAAAATCACTATGTCAGAAAGAAAAGTAAGAGTTCGTTTCGCACCAAGTCCAACAGGTGCGTTGCATATCGGTGGTGTACGCACTGCCTTGTATAATTATCTCTTTGCCCGTCAGCACGGTGGAGACTTGATTTTCCGTATCGAAGATACAGACTCAAACCGTTTTGTTCCCGGTGCAGAGGAGTATATAATCGAGTCGTTTAAGTGGTTGGGTATTGAATTCGATGAAGGTGTAAGCTTCGGTGGAAACTATGGTCCTTACCGCCAGTCGGAGCGTCGTGATATTTATAAGAAATATGTTCAGGTATTGCTCGATAACGGAAAAGCTTATATTGCTTTTGATACTCCGGAGGAACTTGACGCAAAACGTAGCGAGATTTCTAACTTCCAGTATGATTCGTCAACCCGCTTGTCTATGCGTAACTCACTTACCATGAGTAAGGAAGAGGTTGATGCTCTTATTGCAGAAGGCAAGCAGTATGTGGTCCGCTTTAAGATTGAACCTAATGAAGATGTTCATGTACACGATATTATCCGCGGTGAGGTAGTTATCAATTCTTCTATCCTTGATGATAAAGTTCTTTACAAATCGGCAGATGAGCTTCCTACTTATCACCTTGCCAATATTGTAGACGACCATCTGATGGAGGTGTCTCACGTGATTCGTGGTGAAGAATGGCTTCCGTCGGCGCCGTTGCATGTGTTGCTGTACCGTGCTTTCGGATGGGAAGATACAATGCCTGAATTCGCTCATCTTCCATTGTTGCTTAAACCGGACGGAAACGGAAAACTGAGCAAGCGTGACGGCGACCGTCTTGGCTTCCCTGTATTCCCATTGGAATGGCATGACCCTAAGACTGGTGATGTGTCTTCAGGATATCGTGAATCGGGATATTTGCCTGAGGCTGTTATCAACTTCCTTGCTTTGCTTGGATGGAATCCGGGCAACGACCAGGAGATTATGTCGATGGAAGAACTTATAAAGATGTTCGATTTGCACCGTTGCAGCAAGGCCGGAGCAAAATTCGACTACGAAAAGGGTAAGTGGTTCAACCATGAATATATCCTTAAAAAGGATGATGCGGAACTTGCCGAACTCTTTAAGCCTGTGTTGACTGCTCATGGAGTTGATGTGGCTGCATATACAAACGATTATCTGAAGTCGGTTGTAGCATTGGTTAAGAGCCGTGTAAACTTTGTAAGAGAGTTATGGGACCAGTCTCGTTTTTTCTTCGTAGCTCCTGATTCATATGCCGAAAAGGATGTGAAAAAGCGTTGGAAAGAAGATACTCCACGTATAATGAATGAGTTGATGGAAGTTCTTCGCGGTATAGAAGATTTCAGCTCAAAACCTGCAGAAGATATTGTTATTGGTTGGATTACCGAAAAACAGTATCACATGGGTAATGTGATGAATGCATTCCGTCTGGCTGTGGTTGGAGAATGCAAGGGACCTCACATGTTCGATATTACCGAACTGTTGGGAAAAGAAGAAACATTGGCACGTATCGAAAAAGCTGTTAAGACAATATGATTTACCACCTGCTCTCTTTTTTCCTGAAGCTCCTGTCGTATATACCTTTCAGTGTGCTTTATATCATATCCGACTGTCTGTTTTATATTGTATATTACGTGGTCGGGTACCGACGTAATATCGTGCATAGAAATCTTATCGAGTCCTTTCCCGAAAAAAGCGAGCAGGAAATAAAGCATATAGAAAAGAATTTCTATCGTTTCTTTACAGACAATATGCTCGAAAGCTTTAAGATGACTACCATTTCCCGAAAGGAAATGAGCAGGCGCATGAAGTTCACAAATATTGATGTGGTGAATGAAGAGCTGAAAAGAGGAAGGTCTGTTTCTCTTTATTTGGGACATTACGGAAACTGGGAGTGGGTTTCTTCCATGCCTTTACATTTGACTGAAGGTGTGGAAGGTGCCCAAATCTATCATAAACTGCGTAATGATGCCATAAATAAGATTATTCTTAATAACCGCGAACGTATGGGAGCTGTTTGTGTGGATATGTATAAAACAGCGCGGTATATTACTGAACAGGTGAATGCCAATAAGATTTGTGTTATTGGATTTATTGCCGACCAGTCGCCCAAGAGACGTGAAGCACGCCACTTTATCAAATTCCTTAATCATAATGTTCCGGTTCTTACTGGTACCGAGAAGATAACAAAGCATTATGGCTTTGATGCATGGTTTGTTGATATAAAGCGTGTAAGAAGAGGATTTTATGAGGCAGAGTTTGTCAAGATGCATGATAATCCTGATTCTTTGCCCGATTTCGAACTTACAGCTATATATTTCAGTATGCTGGAAAAGATGATATGCAACAATCCTGAATTATATCTTTGGTCGCATAATCGTTTTAAATATGCAACAAAGCTTGAAGAGTGAATGTAATGCGGGTAACTGCATGCCTTTATTTGTTGCTATGTGTCTTCTATAAGATGATAAGAATAATTGTTTTTTATAATTTGAAGCCTCTATAATATTGAAGCCCTTAAATTTATGGATATAGATTTTGTAATTACTTGGGTTGATATGGACGACCCTAAATGGCAGGCTGAGTTTGCCAAGTACTCCGGAAAGAAAGAAAATACTAAAAACGGGGTATCCGAAGCACGCTTCCGCGATTATGGTTTCCTGAAATACTGGTTCCGCGGAGTGGAAAAGTTTGCTCCATGGGTACGTAAGATACATTTCGTAACCAGTGGACAGAAACCGGAGTGGCTGGATGAGAATAATCCTAAGATTAATCTGGTAAATCATAAGGACTATATTCCTGAACAGTTCCTGCCGACATATAATTCGGTGGTAATAGAACGCTATATCCATAAAATACCGGGCCTGGCAGAACATTTCGTATATTTCAACGATGATTTCTATATAATAAATAAAATAGGAACAGAACGTTTCTTCAAGAATGGACTGCCATGTGATATTGCTACTTTCCTGTATAATCCGTCATGGTCGCAATGGTATAGAAGGATAAAAAATAATCTGAAAATCATAAACCAGCATTTCGATAAGAAGGAAGTGATGGCGCGCGACCACGATAAATGGTTTCATAAGAGTTATGGCTCGAGAGCCAGATGGAACTATATACTTAAGCCATACGGAAAGTTTATTACTTTGCGTACACCTCATAACGCTCAGCCATATCTCAAGAGTACTTTTGAAGAGGTCTGGGCTGTGGCCGGAAAGGAACTTACAGAGACATCGGTCAACCGATTCCGTGCATTGAACGACTATACTCCTGAACTGTTCCGTACATGGCAAATATGTAAGGGTAACTTTGAGCCTTACAACACTTATAGTGATACTAAGATGTTCCCTCTCATGATCAGGCCCAAACAGGCTGTAAGGGCTATATATAATCAATCATATAAGCTGATTTGCCTGAATGATAATGTGCATATCCGTAATTATGCACAAGTTATGGAGAATATCAGAAATGCTTTCGAATCAATCTTGCCTGAAAAGTCGAGCTTCGAGAAATAGTATCTGACTATTGATATAAATTTGTTCTACCGACCCTGAATAATACTTAAAAAATACCCGGACATGAATAAGGTTCTTGCAGAAATAATAGCTGGAGTTATTCCGCATAAGATGACACGCAATAGATGGCGTGGTATATTACGTTTTGGAATTTGTAAGGCTTTCAGACTAAAATACAGTCTGAAACATGATACTACAAGTCCAAAGCATTATCTTGCTGTATGTGCAATAGCTAAGGATGAGGGAACGTATTTCAAAGAGTGGATAGAATGGCATCAAAGTATGGGAGTGGATAAGTTTTATATCTACGACAATGAGAGTACGGACTGTACTAAAGAGGTCTTGAAACCGTACATAGATTCCGGACTGGTGGAGTATACTTATTTCCCGGGACACAGAAAACAGCTTGCAGCATATGATGACTGTCTCGACAGACATCGTATGGAAGCTCGCTGGATAGCTTTTATCGACCTGGATGAGTTTATTGTACCTGTAAAGGACAAGAATATTAAAGATTTTCTGTATCGTTTGGAGAAGTTCTCGGCAGTTGAAATAAACTGGCTGGTATATGGAAGTGGCGGAGCAAAGAAAAGAACTCCCGGAACTATGATGGAAAGGTTTAGGTGTCACTCAAAACCTGACCATTATCTTAACCGCCATGTGAAAAGTATAGTAAATCCACGCCGTGTGTATACTATGATTGGTTGCCATGAGGTTGCGAGAATCTCTGGTATTACCGCCGACTCTCATGGCAATCCTGTCAAAAAGCATTTTCGTGAGCGCGAACCGCAACTGGATGTTATCAGAATTAATCATTATGCGGTACGCTCGTATGAGGAGTTTGTTGAGAAGCAGGCTCGAGGAAGGGCCAGCGGGACACAGAAGACTGTGAGATCTGAGTATTTCGACTTATACGACCTTAATGATATCAGGGAATAATAATCGGGGAGGACTATTCCTGATGATATGAATTGCTTCTCAAGATACTTTGTACATTATAGGTACGTAAGTATCATGACTTCCATTTTGTGCTATTTCTCAAACTGAGATTTGTTTGGAAAACGTTTCTCAAGAAAGCTCACGGCTCTTTTTCTGTCATTGTCATTGGCATATTCGGAATCGTTCATACAGAAAAACAGTGGATTATATTTTTCCAACTTGCTGTAGTTGCCATCATTGTCGATATGTAGTCTGAATGATGTCTTTTGTGTAACATAATTCAGATGGGCACGTTTCTCTGCCAAGGCAACATAAGAGTACAGATTTCTCTGGATATCGTTTGCACTGCGGACATGATTTGAGTATGTAGCCTCTATTTCTTTCTTGAAAACATTTCCGGCATGTTCGTAATCGCTTCTCAGATATGCGTCTATATTATGATGGGTTTTTCCGCCAAAATATTTGCCGTATTTCTTCTCTACAATTTCGGCTGAATTACGGATAGTTATGACATAGTTGCTAAGCTTTCTGCCTAATATCCTTTCCTTAAACCATAATGATAGTTTCCTGAGTGGTCTGCGGTTTAGTCTTACTATAGGAAATCCGTCTTCTGCAAAAAAGGTTCCACGTGTAACATTACGGTTTATGTACATGTCGTCGTTGGCATAGATAAAATGCTCCGACAATCCAGGTATTTTGTACAGAAAGTGTTCTATCACAGCCGAGTTGAAACAAGGCAGGCACTCTGATGGCATTATATCTTTATGGTCTATTATCTTGACTTTTGGATTGGTTGTATCCAACCATACGGGAACCTGACTGTCGGTTACTATAAATATCTTACGTATCCATGGAGCATACATTTCTATAGAACGCATGCTGTATTTAAGTTCATCATTGTTGGTATATCTGCCTTCACAGTTAACAGATGAATTTTCAACCGGCTTACCTATACAAGCATTACGCTTTGCCTGCCATACAGGGTCGCCACCATCCACCCAGAGGTATACTAAGTCTATGTCTATATTCATAACGTCTTTTGTTTTATATCTAAATGTGAAACAACTCTTGATATTGCGTCGTTGAAATACCAGCCTTCCGACATTTGTCTGCTAATATTTCTTACATTTTCGCACATATCAGTATAATCTTCTTTAGTCAGGGTATCATATATGTTATTTATATCCCGCAATGTATCTATGCAAATGCCTATTTTTTTCTCTTTTATGAAATCTGCCATGGCTGCCTTGCTCCATATTATAATAGGAAGACCGCAACGGATGTAGAATGAAACCTTATGCGGAGTATTTACGGCAAGGTATTCTCCCCAGTCTCCCGAACAGCATTCAATGGAATCGCCATCCCACACAAGACCAAAATCTCCTTCTGCACACTGTATCAGGTCTTCGGGTAAAATAAATCCTTTTAAGTTGAACTTTTCAGGGTGGAACATATTTGATATATCAAGGCCTTTGCCGTATATGTTGACTGTATAGTTATTGATGTACTTCCCGTAATCGTATAGGAAAGTATTCTTTTTTCGGGCAAGCTGTCCGGCGTATACTATCTTATGCTGTGGCCACATATCCCTTTTGTCTGTGCTGTCAGAAGCGGAGATAAAGTCGAATATATTTAATGGTTCAACAATCTTTTTCTTGTTGTATCCCACAAATCCGTTGTCGGTCAGCCACTTGCAGATAGTGGGGTTACATCCTATCAGTGCATCCGACTTATTCATTATATTAATTTCCTTTTTCACCGAACAGCGTTTAGTACGGAAACAACTTAAGTCATGTATAAATGTAACTACATGTGCATTCATAAGATGAGCCATACGGCAAATTAAAGAATAATATTTTGCGGGATACTGTAGCAAAAGAATATCACCTTTAGTCAATGTAAATGGGATTCTTGCTACTATGGCCAAAGTAAGTATAAAATGCCGTACTTTGTTTTTGCTTACTGTACTTTTTCCTATAGCATTATACCCATTTTTGGTCAGCGTTTGCTCAATATCCATTCTGGCCTTACTTCCGGCACTGTTTATAAGCTTGGACTTATAGTCTCTTGATAAGTAATATTTCATAATGAGGTAAGTATAAATGTTATGAAAAAAGCTGTTGCGGAGCCTGTATGAGATATGTCAGGCATACCACAATATACAAAGTTACAGATTTTCTTTTATAATTATATGCTTTTCCGGAAAATGAGTCATATATATTTTTTATTTTTGTGCAAAATGTCTTTATATGTTGATGTAAAACCTTAACTTTGCGCTTAGTCCGTTCTTGTTTGTCTTTAATGTATATGATTAAATATAATTGAAACATGTTACTCTCTATAATCATTCCTATATACAATGTTGAAAAGTACATAGATGGTACATTGGATAGCATCTATTCTCAGATAAGCGGCCATACTTCAGATGTTGAGGTAATTATGATTAATGATGGAAGCCCGGACAATTCCAGAATAATAGCAGAAAGATATTACAACATGTACAGTTCATTTTCCATCCTGATAGATCAGGACAATATGGGGTTGAGTTGCGCCAGAAACGCCGGACTGAAAGCCGCGAAGGGAGAATATATCTGGTTTATAGACAGTGATGACAGTATAGCTCCAGGCAGTATCAGTGAGGTTATAAGGTATATTAAAGAATATCGTGCCGAAATACTTGCTTTCGACATGATACGTGTAAATGAAGAAACCGGAAATACTAAGATTCATCATATCTTCTTCAGAAAGTACAATTGGAATTTATATAATAAGACTCTCGACAAATATCATCTCATAAGCAGGATAAGGGAGACACCGGTACAGAAATTCATATTCAATCGTGAGTTTCTTGGCAAACACCGGCTTACATTCTATCCAGGTATTCTTCATGAAGACAATGAGTTTATGGCACGTTGCCTGTTTCATGCGGAAAGGTTTGTCCCTATTCATTATGCTCCATATAGATATCTCATCCGAAGCAGTGGAAGCATAACTGCTGTGAAGAATCCTAAACGTATAGAGGACTTCCTGAAGATAACACAACTTATCAAGGTTTACAGAGAACAGCATGCCACTCTATATAGAGACAAACTTTTTCTGGATTATTATCGTTTCCTTACTCTTCACAGAGTGCTTAAAAGCAAACTTTTCAAGGAGTTCAGAAATGTGATTACCTACGATAAGAAAGAGTCCAGAAAGATAATTCTGGACGGAATACGTGCATCTTTATATTATCATTTATGGTCGAGTTTCTTTAAATGCATAATAGATTTGTTTAAAAATAAGTGAAACATCAAAAAACACAGAATATATATTTATAATGAAAGAAGAAATGGCTGAACCCAAGGTCAGTGTTATTGTTCCCAACTATAATTACTCGAAGTATCTGAGAAAACGTATTGACTCAATACTTAAACAGACATACCAGGATTATGAGATAATTCTTCTTGATGATGCTTCTACAGACGATAGCCTTCAGGTTTTTGAAGAATATAGGAATGAGCAGGGAGTATCATTAATCTTAAAGAATGAGAAGAATACCGGCAGTCCTTTCAGACAATGGATGAAAGGCATATTGCATGCTAGAGGCAAATGGATATGGATAGCAGAGGCAGACGACTTTGCCGATGACAGGTTTCTGGAAACAGTGGTAGGTTATGCCGAGAAATATGATAATGTCTCTGTCTGCTATTCCGGTTCGCTGTTGGTTGGTCCTGATGATAAAGAACTTTCAGGTCAGGATATAAACAAATGGGACAACTCTCTGAAGAAGGATGCTGCTTGTTTTGATGGCATAGAGTATATAAAGAATAATCTTTACTGGTCTAATTATATTGTTAATGCAAGTGCTGTGATATTTAGAAGAGAATTTGCCCTGAAACTTGAACATTCTGCTTTTATAGATATGAGATACAGTGGCGACTGGCAATTCTGGTTTGAAATGTCACTTTCCGGCAATGTAGTTGAGGTATATAAGGAACTGAACTATTTCCGCAAACATCCTCAGAAAACTACATTCAAAGGAAATAAGGAAGGAACCAGTATTCTGGAAGATATGCGTGTGGTGACAAATATTGAAAAATCTGTGGCAGGATTGAGCTGGTATAAGAAAAAAATCAGGCATGGAATTGTATTGAGAAAACTATATAAGTTGGATCTGCCATCCGGTTTGGAACAGAATATATCTGAGACACTGCTTACAGAATATAATACTCATAAATCGGATTATATACTTTATTATATAAACAAATATTTAAGTCATGTATTTCCTTTCCTTCCAACAAAGAAACGGGAAAGAATGAAATAAAAAAACTTCAGCCGGATATTGCCATAACAACAATATCCGGCTGAAGTTTTTTATGTCAGTGATTGTCAGTGAATCCTGTAAAAATCCTATAAATTATATAATATAACCTATTTTCCTGCCTATTTCAGGATATCTCTCGACTATAGCCTTTAATGCAGCGGCATTTTTGTCGGTGCCGGTCTTGAAGTTAGTAGTCTTGAGCGACAGTTCACGCGGCTTGTCCAACCCCTTAGGCTTGTTATACCCGAATGGAACAGGTATTACAGGTACATCATTTGCAACTGCAGCAGCCCAGAACCAGATGTCGTCTGTGGTAGGTGCTATTTCGGTAAACAGTTTCACATCCATCATATCAGCCTTCAGTGAATGCGGCGGATACAGGACACCTCCAACTCCAGTCTGTATATTCTTAAATCCCGAATGAATTCTGTTGAACAGAAAGCTATACCACCTGTATTTTTTCCATTTGCGGTAAGGCAATCCGGGTTTCATAAGCTTGGCTCTGTGAGCAAGTACAGCATTAGGATATTGCTTATGCAAGCACAACAAATCACGCAGCATGTGTTTATGATACGCCACATCATCATCTACTGTAACGATAATGGCATCAGGAAAATCGGTTAATGCCGGAATCAGTTTCCTGTACGACCTGATATCTGTGGGATAGTCTCTAACCTCAAAGCGTGGATTGCTCTTGGCCAAACCTGTGATATCCTCAGGTATACCAGTCTCACCAAACTGGGCAAAAGTAAGATAAAGCACAACCTTATCGGGCAGTACAGAACCTTCCAGAATAGACTGGACAGCCTGGGCGGCATACTTGATGGCAGCCGGAAATGAAGTTAAAGATACTATGACTTGTTGTGTTGCCATATTTAATATATTAATTAGTTATTCTTGTTGGCACGCTTACGCTCGTTCTCATCGAGAATAACCTTACGCATACGCATGCTCTTAGGAGTAACTTCCACGTATTCGTCTTCCTTGATATATTCAAGAGCTTCTTCGAGTGAGAATACAACAGGAGGAATGATACGCGCCTTGTCGTCAGAACCGGAAGCACGCATGTTTGTAAGCTTCTTCGACTTAGTAACATTAATAACAAGGTCGTTTTCGTGAACATGTTCACCTACCACCTGTCCTGCATAAACCTCATCCTGAGGGAAGATAAAGAATCGTCCGCGGTCCTGAAGTTTATCTATGGCATAAGCAAAGGCAGTTCCCGATTCCATGGCAATCATAGAACCGTTTGTACGACGTTCTATTTCTCCCTTATAAGGTTGATATTCCTTGAATCGGTGAGCCATGATAGCTTCACCCTGAGAAGCAGTAAGCACATTTGTACGAAGACCGATGATACCGCGTGAAGGCATATTGAATTCGATATTAACACGGTCGCCTTGAGACTCCATAGAAGTAAGCTCACCTTTACGGCGTGTTACCATATCAATCATCTTACTTGCAAATTCTTCAGGAACACTGATAGTAAGCTCTTCGATAGGCTCACATTTTACACCGTCAATTTCCTTGAAGATAACCTGAGGCTGTCCAACCTGAAGCTCATATCCTTCGCGTCGCATTGTTTCAATAAGCACAGACAAGTGCAATACACCACGTCCTGAAACAATCCACTTACCATCCTCATTTTCAGTCTTTCTTACACGCAATGCAAGATTTTTGTCGAGTTCCTTCATCAGACGGTCGTGGATGTGGCGTGAAGTCACAAACTTACCTTCCTTACCGAAGAAAGGAGAGTCGTTGATGGTAAACAGCATACTCATTGTAGGCTCGTCGATAGCGATAGGAGCCAATGGTTCCGGATTTTCAAAATCGCAGATAGTATCACCGATTTCGAAACCGTCAATACCGACAATAGCACAGATATCACCCGAAGAAACAGATTCAACCTTCTTTCTGCCAAGTCCTTCGAAAGTATGAACTTCTTTGATTTTTGACTTAACCATCGAACCGTCGCGTTTTGCGAGAGTGATGTTCATACCTTCCTTAAGAGTACCTCTGTGAACACGTCCCACAGCGATACGGCCGGTATAAGAAGAATAGTCGAGTGATGTGATAAGCATCTGAGGAGTACCATCAAGACGCTGAGGTGCAGGAATATATTTCAGAATGGCATCGAGAAGAGGAGTGATGTTATCTGTAGGAGTTTTCCAGTCTTCACCCATCCAGTTGTTTTTAGCCGAACCATATATAACAGGGAAATCCAGCTGCTCTTCGGTTGCATTAAGGCTGAACATAAGGTCGAACACCATTTCGTGTACCTCTTCAGGACGGCAGTTAGGCTTATCCACCTTGTTGACTACCACCAAAGGCTTAAGGCCAATCTGCAAAGCCTTCTGAAGCACGAATCGAGTCTGTGGCATAGGACCCTCGAAAGCGTCGACAAGAAGGATACAGCCGTCGGCCATGTTCAATACTCGTTCTACCTCACCACCGAAGTCGGCATGTCCCGGAGTGTCGATAATATTGATTTTAGTATCCTTGTAATTGATAGATACGTTTTTTGAAAGAATTGTTATACCTCTTTCACGTTCCAAATCGTTGTTATCCAAAACCAGTTCACCGTTGGTCTGGTCGTTGCGGAAAAGATGTCCCGCCAACATCATTTTGTCCACGAGTGTGGTTTTACCATGGTCTACGTGGGCAATAATGGCAATGTTTCTAATGTCTTGCATATTATACCTATTATTTGACCGCAAAGTTACGATTTTTTTTCGTAGTATTTATGATTAATAATGGCAGAGTTATTATTTTTTAGCTAAAAAACATCAGTTGACTTGCTGTAAGCTTATTGCCAATTGCATAAAATTATTGTAAATCCATTCTAATGCCACAAATAATCAACAAAAAAAACGTAAAATGCTTGTACACTGAAAGATTATTAGTATCTTTGCACCCGCAAATCAAATTTATACATTTAAAAAAGTCAAGATTATGTATTTGGACTCAGCTAAAAAACAAGAAATCTTTGGAAAGTACGGAAAGTCTAACACTGATACTGGCTCACCTGAAGCACAGATAGCATTGTTTTCATACCGTATTTCTCATCTGACTGAGCACATGAAGCTCAACAGAAAAGATTATAGTACTGAAAGAGCTTTAACAGGACTTGTAGGAAAGCGCCGTGCTTTGCTTGACTACTTGAAGCGCCGTGATATCGAAAGATACCGTGCTATTGTTAAAGAACTCGGATTGCGTAAGTAATTATTACTTGCTGCGTAGTTATTAAAAAATGTCTCGACACTTTAATTAAAATGACTTGTCATTTCATTTAAAATGTCGAGACATTTTTTTTATTTAAGGTGTTATCTTTGTACAAATAACTTTTTTATGCATAGTATATTAGTTGTAGAAGATGAAAAGAGAGTAGCCGACTTGTTGAAATCTGGCCTGGAAGAAGCTGGATATCAGGTATCTGTGGCTTACGACGGGGCTATGGGACTTCGTCTGTTCCGCTCTGCATCGTTTAATCTTGTCATTTCGGATATAATACTTCCTAAGTTGGACGGCTTCGAACTGTGTAAAGAAATCAGAAAAATTAATTCCGATATTCCAATTCTTATGCTCACAGCACTTGGCTCAACCGACGACAAGCTCGACGGCTTTGATGCGGGTGCCGATGATTACATGCTCAAACCATTCGATTTCCGTGAACTGAACGCTCGTATCAAGGTATTGTTAAAAAGACATTCCGGTCCGGTGAATGTCCGTCCCGAAAACATTTCCTATTCCGACATAAACATTAATCTTAATACTTGTGAGGTGAAGCGAGGCGATGTGCCAGTCAAACTCTCACCCAAGGAGTATAATCTTTTAGTATATATGGTTGAAAATGCCGAAAGGGTTATTAGCAGAATGGAGATAGCCGAAAAGGTATGGAACACTCATTTCGATACCGGAACAAATTTTATTGATGTCTACATCAATTACCTAAGAAAGAAAATAGACAGGGATTTCAGTGTAAAGCTTATCCATACCAAACCTGGTATAGGATTTATACTTACAGATAAAATCCGCACAGTTTCCTGAACAGGCAGCAACAGTAATATTTAGAAAATGAAGATAAGAACCGCTCTAACCATAAAGAATACCCTTGCTACAGCAGCAGTTTTTCTTTTCTGTCTGCTTATGGTTTATATTATAAGCGAGCACAACCGCAGTAATACTTTTTTCCACGACCTCAGAGGTGAGGCAGTAACAAAAGCCCACCTGTTTCTGAGCGGAAAAGCAGATGCCGAAGTAATGCAGTCTATATACTGGAACAACCGCAAGTTTATCAATGAAGTGGAGGTTGCCGTTTACGATACATCCTTTACAATGCTATATCATGATGCTGTTCAGAATGATATAGTAAAGGAAGACAGCTCGATGGTCAGAAATATAATAGACAATAAGTATATAGAGTTTTATATAGATGATTTCCAGGCTATAGGAATGTTGTATACTTACAATGGTCATGACTATGTGGTAACGGCAGCAGCATACGATGGTTACGGATATGACAATCTGTTGTCGCTTAGAAACACTATACTTATTCTATTTATAATAGGACTTGCTCTGCTTGCCATTACCGGATATTTCCTTTCGAGGTCGGCCCTTAAACCCATAAGAAACATAGTTGCCGAGGCTGAACAGATTACAGCCACTGAGATAAGCCGGCGTCTCCCTGTAGGAAACGAAAAAGATGAGTTGGGCGAACTCAGTACAACCTTCAATGAATTGCTGTCACGTCTGGAACATTCCTTCAATTCCCAGAAGATGTTTGTGAGCAATGTCTCTCATGAGTTGCGTACACCTCTTGCTGCCCTTATGGCCGAGCTTGGAATCTCTCTCCAGAAAGAGAGAAGCATGGTACAATATCGCGAAACTATAGAAAATGCCATGCAGGATGCACAAAGAATGAACAGGCTTATCGATGGACTTCTTAACTTGGCAAAGGCCGATTATGGCAAAGAACAGATTAGTATGCAGGAAATCAGGCTCGACGAACTTCTTCTTGATGTAAGAGAATGTATACTCAGAGCTCATCCAGATTATCATATAGAGCTGGTTTTTGGAGATGTAAGTTCATTTTCAGGAAAATCTGTGTATTCCGAAGAAACTGTATCATCAAATGATGCATTTTCTGCCGATGGCACTGAATATTCTGAAGACTATACCTGTTCTGATGATGATTTTGCTGATGAATTATGTATAACAGTAATGGGAAATCTGTATCTTCTTAATATAGCATTCTCAAATCTAATAGAAAACAACTGCAAGTATTCGGCCGACAAGACTTCTATTGTTCAGATATCATCGTGGGACAAATGGGCTGTATTGCGCTTCTCTGACGATGGCGCAGGCTTCTCGGAGGAAGAGAAGAAGAAGCTGTTTACATTGTTTTATCGTGGTGAAAAAGAAAAAATGGCCGAAGGGCATGGTATAGGAATGGCTCTTTCGAAGAAGATTGTAACCTTACACCAGGGTAGGATAGATGTGCATTCTTATAGCGGAAAAGGAACAACTTTTGTTGTGGAAATACCTCATATATAGCAGTTTGCTATTGTGCCGGATATGTTGTTCTTACTCTTTTTTCTGTATTTCCCTATTTCCTGTATTTCTTTATTTTTTATTTTCTAATGGAATTCTAAAACCTGTCTAATAAATCTCTAACAGCCGTACTTCAGCTTCTGTTGTACTTTTGTGGCGTGAACGGAAACCATAAAGTATAACACTTTAAAAAAGAAGTACAATGTGGAAGAAAAAAACTAAAAACATTCAGTCGGCTTTCAATGCCGAAAAGATTTTCCTTGCAGCTGCTCAGCCGCTCGACTCCGTATTCAACTATTTTCAGACCACTCCGCGAGGACTGAGTTCTGATGAAATCGACGCCCGGCAGTCTGTGTATGGCAAGAATGAGGTGGAACACGAAAAGAAGAAGAATCCTATATCTGCGTTCATCAAGGCCTTTATCAATCCTTTTATTGGAGTTCTTACCATACTGGTGATAGTTTCATTTATACTTGATGTAGCCTTGGCGGAACCGGGAGAACAAGACTGGACTGCTATTATAATAATAACGGTAATGGTTGTATCGAGCTCCATTCTTCGTTTTTGGCAGGAGTGGAAAGCCAATATATCGAGTGAGGCCCTGCTCAGTCTTGTAACAAATACATGCAGTGTGCGCCGTATTGATGATAAGTCAGATGATAAAGAAGAGTCTTACGGAGCTGATGAAGTAAGTATTTCTGAATTGGTTCCTGGTGATATCGTACTCATAGCGGCAGGTGATATGATACCGGCCGACCTGAGAATAGTCGAAGCTAAAGACCTTTTTGTAAGCCAGGCTTCACTTACCGGTGAATCGGACCCAATAGAGAAAACACCTGTATGCCGTAAAAGCAAGAGTGGCAGTGTGGTGGAACTCGAAAACATCTGTTTTATGGGGTCGAATGTAGTAAGCGGTTCGGCCGCGGGGGTAGTCATATCAACAGGAAACAACACCTATCTTGGTACAATAGCAAGAAGTATTGCCGGACACAGAGCTGCTACTGCCTTCGATAAAGGAATAAGCAAGGTGAGTTTCCTTCTCATAAGATTTATGCTTGTAATGATTCCTTTTGTCTTCCTCGTTAATGGTATAACCAAAGGCGACTGGCTTGAAGCATTTATCTTTGCTGTATCTGTAGCTGTGGGACTTACTCCTGAAATGTTACCTATGATAGTAACGGCCAACTTGTCGAAGGGGGCTGTTGCAATGTCGAAGAAGAAGACTATAGTAAAAGACCTCAATGCCATCCAGAATTTCGGGGCCATGAATATCCTGTGTACCGACAAGACCGGAACACTTACATGCGACCAGATTGTACTCGAGAAGTATATAAATGCCGACGGAAGTTGCGATGAAAACAAAAGAATACTCCGTCATGCATATTTCAACAGTTTTTTCCAGACCGGACTGAAGAATCTTATGGACAAAGCTATTCTTTCGCATGTTAAGGAACTGTCTCTTGAATATCTGAAAGACAATTATAAAAAAGTAGACGAAATACCATTCGACTTCACCCGCCGCCGTATGTCGGTGGTAGTAGAAGACCTTCATGGTAAGCGTCAGATTATTACCAAAGGAGCCGTAGAGGAGATGCTTGATATCTGTTCTCATGCCGAATTTGGAGGTGAGGTACATCCTTTTACAGAAACTCTGAAGCAGAAAGCCCGCGATATAAGTGAGAAAATGAACCGCCAGGGAATGCGTGTAATAGCTGTTGCCCAGAAAAGCTATCTCGACAAAGAATGCAATTTCTGTATAGAAGACGAGTCGGATATGGTTCTTATCGGCTATCTGGCTTTTCTTGATCCTCCAAAGCCTTCTGCCGCAAGTGCCATCCGTCAGCTTCATGAGCATGGTATAGAGGTAAAAGTACTTTCGGGTGACAATGACGCAGTGGTGCGCACCATAGCCCGTCAGGTGGGAATAGATGTGCATAATGCTCTAAGCGGTCCGGAGTTTGAAGCGATGAGTCTGGAACAGCAGAAAGAAGCGGTTACACATACAACTGTTTTCTCTAAGCTTACACCCATGCAGAAAACTCAGATAATAACTCTCCTGCAGGAACAGGATAATACAGTAGGCTTCTTAGGTGACGGAATAAACGATGCGGCAGCTTTACGTCAGTCGGATATAGGTATTTCCGTAGATTCGGCTGTAGATATAGCCAAGGAAAGCGCAGATATTATCCTTCTTGAAAAAGATCTGATGGTTCTTGAAGATGGTGTGCTCGAAGGTCGCAAGACATTTGGAAACATTACCAAGTATATAAAGATGACAGCAAGCTCCAATTTCGGAAATATGTTCAGCGTTATGGCTGCAAGTGCCTTTCTGCCTTTCCTGCCTATGCTGCCCATACACTTGCTCATACAGAATCTGCTTTATGATATTTCGCAGACAACCATACCTTTCGACAGAATGGATGCCGAGTATCTCAAGAAACCGCGCAAGTGGGATGCATCCGATTTGAGTCGCTTCATGATTTATATCGGTCCTATAAGCTCTGTATTCGATATTATAACATATCTTGTAATGTGGTATGTGTTTGGTTGTACCTCGGCCGATAATCAGGCTTTGTTCCAGTCGGGCTGGTTTATCGAAGGACTTCTTTCGCAGACTTTGATAGTACACATGATAAGAACGCGTAAGATACCTTTCTTCCAGAGTTCTGCGTCATGGCAGGTAACTGGACTTACATTGCTTATTATGTGTGTTGGCATATGTATACCGTTTACACATTTCGGCAGTGCAATAGGGCTTCAGCCTTTGCCTCTGAGTTATTTCCCATGGCTGGCAGGCATATTATTGTCGTACTGTGTTCTTACACAGATGGTGAAAAACTGGTATATAGGGAAATTTGTAAAGTGGCTTTAATATTTTTAATTTTTAATATTAATGGTATTGTAAGAGGTACTGTAATAAATATCGTAAGAAAAAACTGTTTTTCAAATATTATGGGGAATGACAAAAAGAATAATACTCTGGATGTCGGTTGTGATGACCGGCATCCTCCACCTTAGGGCAGAAAAACCACAATTGAGGTTGGATTATACAACAGAGTTTCAGACAAATTTCGGTATAAACTCCTTAAAAAAACCGTCTCTGGAGAAAGTGAACTGGGTAAATCTTCTGCATATGGATTTTACTTATAGTATGAACAAGGCAATAAGCTTCAGACTGTCAACAATAAGTATATCCGAGACTACAAAGAAAAATATAATAAATGATATGCTTACATTTTCCAATATAGAGGAAGAAAGCCTCCATCTTGCTGTATCGGTGGCAGGAATAGGTTTTCAGTTTCCTGTATGGGGAGATGTATCGTCCGAACTGTTTTTGGGTGTAAGAAACCTGAACGAAGATTATTTTACTTCACCATGCACCTCTTTTTTTATAAACAGTTCATGTGGCATATTCCCGACTCTGTCGGTAAATTATCCCTTGGCCAACTATCCGTGTTCTTCTTTAGGAATGGATTATAAAATTAAATATAAGAATATAGGATGGGAATTTTCAATATATAATGGCGTGGGATATAAGAATATGTCAGGAAGAGACAATGTATTCCGCTTTGCTCCATCATCCGATGGAGTATTAGGAGTTTCAACCTTTAATATTGAGAATAATGGTAGCAGTTATTATTTGGGCGGTGCTCTTTATCTGGGCGGCAGCAACTTTGATGTATCGGGAACAGAAGAATCTCGGCAAAAGGAGAAAAAGAAAATAAGTCAGGTGGCTTGGAGTTACGCAGAACAGAAAATATCCGATAACATTACTCTGCTTTTACATTATTCCAAAGCATTTGGCAGGAATTTAGAATGTACCGACTATGCAGGAGGGGGTTTTATGTTTGACGGCAAAAGTCACAGAAGGAATTATGAAGTCGGACTATATTCCGGATTTGCGAAATTTCCCGATAATTATGAATTCATTTCTGAAGTTAGTTGCAAGATAATGAATCTGCCGTTTGTTGAGTCGGGATATATACAGCCTGCATTACATTATATAAAGAATGATCATACTAATGGTATTGTAGGAATGTTAAGATTCGGAATAAGTATATAGCAGTAATCTGATTCAGATATAAAAGATTTTAATGAGTTAAGCTTTTATATGTAGCAGGTAATGAATATATATATAAAGAGAGAGCAGGCAATGATGATGAAATTTACTGTACTATAAGAATTTATAATATTACACCGAATAAAAACTTGTAATATTACACTGAATGAAAAGTTGTAATGTCTTATAAGTATAATAAAGTAAATATCCGTTTGCCTGCTCTCTCTAATTATGATAAACAGTTTGTTTCCGACAGGAAACTGTCATTATTTTGAAAATCTTATCCCGGATAATTAAGGTTGGCTTCTGTAGCTACATCAAGAACCTCGGTAAGATATTTGTTTGCTTCCCATTTTGCCATAGGAAGATTCATCATAAGATAATTTCCGCAGTCGTGTGCCGAAGCTCCCGGAATTTCACCTTCATATTCTGATATGAACTTGAAAGTCTCTTTCATAAGAGGCAGAATTTCGGCAGAAGTAAGGTCACCTTTTACTACAAGATAGTTGCCTGTAAGACATCCCATAGGTCCCCAGTAGATAATCTTGTCGGCCCATACAGGATGATTTCTCAGAAAAGTAGCGGCGAGATGCTCTATGGTATGAATGGCAGAAGGACTCAATGCCGGTTCTCTGTTGGGCTCTTTCATTCTGATATCGAATGTAGTAACAATTTCTTCACCCACATTGTCCTGACGAGATACATATATACCACGGAGCAGATTAATATGGTCTACAGTAAAACTTGGAATTTTCTTCATGATAATATACCGTTATAATAATGTTTTTTGTCTTATTTCTGATTATCTGTTATTGCTTTTCTGTTGCTTTTAAATATTTCCTGGCAGAGCATTCAGGAATGTTTCAGTAACACGGAAAGAGCGGTCGGCCATTTCTCCCCAGAAATTAAGATACTGTTCGAAATGCTTGTCGGCTCCCGGAGTATCACTTATAATTCTGAAGCTGATAAATGGAATTTTATATAAGTAGCATACTTGAGCTATTGAAGCAGACTCCATGTCAACGGCAAGTCCTTCTGGGAAATTGGCCTTAATGGCATCAAGCTCGCTTCTGTCTGTAATGAATTTGTCGCCGGTACAGATAAGTCCGGCATGTATTGCAGTGTCAGTATCTATTGAGATTGCAGTGTCGAGGAGGGTCTTGTTTCCTTCAAAGAAAGTAGGCATTCCCTGAATCTGGCCATAAGCATTGCCTTCGCCGCACCATACATCGTGATAAACAATATTGCTGCTTACCACAACATCCATAATCTTCAGGCATTTGTCTATTCCTCCCGCTACTCCGGTACTGATGATACAGTCGGGATTAAAGTTTCTTATAAGTTCTACCGTTCCGGCTGCTGCGTTAACCTTTCCTATGCCACACTGCATAAGTACCACTGAGTTCTTCTTGATATTTCCCTCTATATAATTGAAAGGACCTTCACTGCGTTCAGTCTTGTTTGTAAGCTGGTTTGCCAGTTGCTTCTGCTCGGAAGACATGGCTGTTATAATTCCTATTTTCATATAAATGTTTTATCTTAACTTTTATTTTCGTGACAAATTTACGACATTTCATTGAGTATTGTGTTATCTTTGCCAACTGAAAGATAATGGTTTGGCTATTTTTAGGATTCTTTTTCAGAATTCTTTGGCTGTCTTTATCATGTCATTATGAAATATATAGCATAACAAATAAAAACAATAATATTATCTTAAAATTAGTATGAACTTATTCAAGAAATTTATTCCCGACCTGATTGTGGTAATTTTATTTGCAGTAATCTCGTTTGCGTATTTCTTTCCGGCAGTTACGGAAGGACGAATTCTTGCACAGCATGATGCTGTAGCCGGTATCGGTTCCGGTCAGGAACAAAAAGAGTATTTGGAGAAAACCGGAGAAAGAACACGCTGGACAAACTCCATATTTGGCGGTATGCCTACATATCAGATGGCACCGAGTTATGATTCAACAGACACTTTAGGATTTATCCAGAAAATATATCATTTGTTTCTTCCTACATACGTGTGGTATGTGTTTGTAATGCTTCTTGGTTTCTATATTCTTTTAAGGGCATTCAATTTCAAGGTATGGCTTTCTGCTCTTGGGGCCATTATATGGGCTTTCTCCTCCTATTTCTTTATAATTATTGCTGCCGGACATATCTGGAAGTTTGTTACTCTGGCTTATATCCCTCCTACAATAGCAGGTATGGTATTGGTTTATAGAGGAAAGTATCTTGGAGGTGCTTTGCTCACAGCTCTGTTTGTGGCACTTCAGATTTCAGCCAATCATCCTCAGATGAGTTATTATTTCTTGTTTGTGATGCTGTTTATGGCTATAGCATACGGGGTGATGGCTTATAGAGAAAATAAGTTGCCTCACTTTATAAAGGCATCTTGTATATTGGTTGTGGCAGGTATACTTGGAGTATGTGTCAACCTTTCAAATTTGTATCATACTTATCAGTATAGTAAGGAAAGTATGCGCGGTAAGAGTGAACTGGTTAAGGAAAACTCAGCCAACCAGACCGACAGCGGACTTGAACGTGATTATATTACACAGTGGAGCTATGGAACTGGAGAGACTTTCTCACTTCTTGTTCCTAATGTTAAGGGTGGCGCTTCTGTTCCGCTTGCTGCAAATGAAGATGCTATGAAGAAAGCAAATCCTATGTATAGAGGAATATACAGTCAGCTTGGCCAGTACTGGGGTGAACAGCCTGGAACATCAGGTCCGGTGTATGTGGGTGCATTTGTGATGTTCCTTTTCGTATTAGGATGCTTTATAGTAAAAGGACCGATGAAATGGGCTTTATTGGCCGGTACTGTTTTCTCTATCGTCTTGTCGTGGGGAAAGAATTTTATGGGACCTACAGATTTCTTTATAGACTTTGTACCAATGTACAATAAGTTCCGTGCAGTATCTTCTATCCTGGTTATAGCAGAGTTTACAATTCCTCTTCTGGCTGTAATGGCGCTTAAAGAAGTACTCGACCGTCCTTCATTGATTAAGGAACAGGTAAAGGCGTTCTATATAAGCCTTGCTCTGACTGGAGGTGTATCACTGCTGTTTGCCGTTGCTCCTCATGTTTTCTTCTCTTCTTTTGTATCTTCTATGGAGATGGCTGCTTTGCAGAATGGAATACCACAGGATCAGTTGGCTCCTTTATTGGTGAATCTCGAAGAAATACGCGTATCTATATTTACATCAGATGCATGGAGAAGTGTTGTGATTATAGTTGTAGGTGTGGCCTTGCTTATGGCATATGTATCAGGAAAGATAAATGCGAAGTTTACCGTTGCTGCAATAGCAGTTCTTTGTCTCGTTGATATGTGGGGAGTAAATAAGCGTTATCTTTACGACAGCCAGTTTGTGGCAAAAGGTTCTGAAATGCAGCCTTATCTTAAACCATCGGAAACAGATAAGGAAATATTGAAGGATAAATCGCTCGATTATCGCGTATTGAATCTGGCAGTCAATACATTCAACGAAAACAGTACTGCTTATTGGCATAAAAGTATAGGTGGATATCATGCGGCTAAGCTTCGCCGTTATCAGGAAATTATAGAAGAACATATCCAGGGAGAAATGAACGGTATCTTTACAAAGCTTACTGAAGCGGGTGGAGATATGAGTAAGGTTGAGGCTGACGCGTTCCCTGTATTGAACATGCTTAACACTCGTTATTTCATTCTTCCACTTCAGGGAGGACAGACTGCACCAGTATTCAATCCTTACGCCAATGGTAATGCATGGTTTGTAGATGATGTGAAATATGTGGATAACGCCAATGAAGAAATTGACGCTCTTCATGATACAAACCCTCTTTATACAGCTATTGTCGACAAGAAGTTTGCAGAACAGATAAAGTTGCCGGTTGTCTCTGATAATGTATCGTCCGATACTCTAAGAAACGTTATTCTTACAGATTATCAGCCTAACGCCCTGAAATATGAAGTAGATTCAAAAAACGGAGGAGTGGTAGTGTTCTCTGAAATTTATTATCCCGGATGGATTTCATATATAGATGGAAAAGAAATTGAACACGGACGCGCGGATTATATACTGCGAGCTATGAATGTTCCGGCAGGAAAACATCAGATAGAGTTTAGATTTGATCCTAAGTCTCTTCATACTACAGAAACTATAGCATACACAGCATTGGCTATATTGGCTTTGGGCGCAATTGCTGTTTGTTTTTTGTGGTATAGGAAACAGAAAAGATAAACAATTTATCTGACGGAATTTGGAGTTTGGAACAGGCAGTGCTTGATTAAACAAAGCTTGAATAGACACAGTCTGTTATTCCAAGAATTGACCCTTGATTTGAACTGATTAAAATATTTAACCCAATAAAAAAAGGAATGAAGAGACGCAGGTTTTCTTCATTCCTTTTTTATTTTTAGCCTGGGGCTAATTATTTTTCATTTAATTTATTCGTATTATTAATTCTCAATCACATGGAAACATTTTGTCCTATATATTAATTTCATTATTCTTCATCGAAATCAAACAGCTTCTTTCTGGCCAACATGCATGCTCCTGTAACTCCGGCTTTTTCCTGAAGTTTTGAAAGAATAATAGCCGAATCCTTATTTACAAGGTTCAATGAATATTTTCTTACGGCACTTTTTATAGGCTGTAGGATATAATCTCCGGTTTGAGCAAGTACTCCTCCTATGATAACAAGTTCCGGATTGAGAAGATTAATCAGTCCGGCAAGATATCTTCCAAGTTTCTGTCCGATTTCTTCAGTAAGTTCAATACAAAGCAAGTCTTCCTTGTTTGTGGCATCTACAATATCATATAAAGTCAGAGAAGATTCATCCTCCTTTATCTTGGCAGATAATATAGACTGCTTCCCTTCGTGCACACATTTTAGCAGTTCGCTATATAATGCCTCACCGGAAACCTCAGTCTCAAGACATCCTCTTTTACCACAGTGGCATATTCTTTCATTGTCGAAAACATTAAAATGGCCGAATTCACCGCTGAATCCTGATTTTCCTGTATATATTTTCCCGTTGAAAATAAGTCCGCTTCCTAATCCCCAACTAAGATTGATGAAGATAATATCCTTTTCACCCTTTACAGCTCCTTTTACCATTTCTCCGTATGTCATGGCCCTTGTATCATTGTCAATGCCAACTTCCAGTCCGATTTTTTCTGTCAGAATTTCGGCTAAAGGCCGTTCTTCGAAATTAAACTGTGAGAAACTGTATCCTGATTCCGGGTTTACTCTTCCTGAAATGTTTATGCCTATATTGAATATCTTGTCTCTGCTTATATTAATACTGTCAAGAAATTCATTGATATGAAAACAAAGAGTTTCCAGTCCTTCTTTAGTGTTTTCGAGCTTATATTTTACTCCCATGCGTGTTTCGGTAATTTCACCGATAAGGTTCATAAGAGCAAAATTCAGAGAGAATTTCTTTATATCTACTCCAACGAAATAACCGGACTCAGGGTTCAGACCATAAAGAGTTGGAGGTCTTCCTTCTGAAGTCTCAAGCTTGCCGTAGCTGATGATGTATCCGTCATCAAGCATTTCGGTAACAAATTTTGTTGCAGTTGGTACGCTTATGTTAAGTTCCTTAGCTAAATCGGGAAGGGTGGAAGACTGATTGTAAAGATAATATCCGATAATCTTTTTTTTCATTGCTGCACTGCGGGTGCCTTTCTCTATTTCGGTGAGTAGATTCATGGTTTCAATACTTAAGAATTAGTTGTAAATGCAAATTTAATGTTTTTATTTAGTTCTATTGTTTGGTAACTAAAATATTTTATAAAATAACTCTTATTATTTTCGTATATATAGATGTTTATATTTACTTTTGAAGAAACAATCATTAATTCAAGAAAAATTATGGGAAGAGGTTATTTACTAAAGAATTTGCTTATATCTGGGACTTGCTTGTCTTTGATGTGTGCATGTTCATCGCAAGGCGGTAAGGTCATCCAAAACTCAGTGAATGTTCCCGATTTACCTGTTAAAGGAGGAGTATCGGCTCCATTTGCTGGTATTATAGGAAGTAATATGGTGGTATCCGGAGGATGTAATTTCCCCGATATACCTGCTGCCGACGGTGGAAAGAAGGCTTATTATGATGAAGCTTATGGTATAAGTTTAGACCTTGACGGACAAGGATGGAAGCTTCTGGGAAAAATATCCATGCCTTTGGCCTATGGCGCGACGGCAATAACTGGCAACGGGATGGTTTGCGCCGGTGGAATGAGCGCCGATTCGGCTGTAGCGAGAAGCTTCTGTATTAAATTGTCTGATAATGAAGACGAAAATGGGGTAATGCATATTGAGGAACTTCCATATCTTCCGGAAGCAATTGATAATGGCGCAGCGGTGGGTGTAGGTAATGATGTGTACGTGACAGGCGGAAATCAGGCGAATGGCGGAAATTCTCTTTATGTATTGAGACATGGTGCTAAGCAATGGCAGAAATTAAAGGATTATCCTATGGGAAAACGCGTACAGCCAGTCTTGCTTGCCACTGAGAAAACCTTGTATCTTGTGGGAGGATTTGATTATGATAAGGCAGAAAATAAATGTACCCTATATTCTGATATGTTGCCATACGATTTAGAAACAGGAGAATGGGGTAACCCTATATCATTCCCTGTAAAGGATGATGGCAGTTCTTATGCTATCTCTGGTGCCTCAGGAACTGTGTTGGGTAGTAAGTTGCTGCTTTCTGGCGGAGTAGATTATAAAATATTTAAAGAAGCAATGGAGGGAAATTCTCCTGCTGATTATATGAAGAAGCCGGCCGGCTGGTATAAATTTAACGATGATATACTTATATATGATACAAATTCCGGCTTGTGGTCTATAGAGCCTGACGTAAATGGTATGAATAAAGCTGGAGGAGTACTGTTAAATAAAGATAATAAGCTCTTTATGGTCTGTGGAGAAATAAAACCTGGAATACGTACCCCGGAGGTCGTGGTAAAGGAAATATTCTATGAAGATGGAAATATTTCAATAAAAAGATGATATTTATACTGTATAAATACTGAATTTTGAAATAAAATGTATTAAGTAATTATTTTTTCTTCATTTCATTTGTATTAATAAAAGTAAACCTATATATTTGCGGCATATAAATAAATTAATTTATTAAATCTCAAGATTATGGAAAAGATAATAGGATTAATTGATGCTCCATTTACTCCGTTTTATGAAAACGGTGAAGTTAACCTCGAACCAATCGAAGCTTATGCAAAGATGTTAGCCAAAAATGGCTTGAAAGGCGTATTTATTAATGGCTCTTCTGGCGAAGGCTATATGCTTACAGAAGAAGAACGTATGAAACTTGCTGAAGAGTGGGTAAGAGTAGCTCCCGAAGGTTTTAAAGTAATAGTTCATGTGGGAAGCTGCTGTGTAAAGGCAAGTAAGATGCTTGCTGAACATGCCCAGAAGATTGGTGCATGGGGTATAGGTGCTATGGCTCCTCCTTTCCCGAAAATTGGCCGTATAGAAGAACTCGTAAAGTATTGTGAAGAAATTGCGGCCGGTGCTCCTGAACTTCCTTTCTATTACTATCATATTCCTGCTTTCAACGGTGCTTTCCTTCCTATGGTAGAATTGCTGAAAGCTGTCGACGGACGAATTCCTAACTTTGCCGGTATCAAGTATACTTACGAAAGTATTTATGAATACAACCAGTGCCGTTTGTATAAGAACGGTAAATACGATATGCTTCATGGTCAGGATGAAACTATCCTTCCTTCTTTGGCTATGGGCGGCGCACAGGGTGGTATTGGTGGAACAACCAATTACAACGGAATCAACCTTGTTGGTATAATCGATGCATGGAAGGCAGGTGACATTGAAAAGGCCCGTGAACTTCAGAATTTCTCTCAGGATGTTATCAATGTAATTTGTCACTACCGCGGAAATATTGTCGGAGGTAAGAGAATCATGAAACTTATCGGACTTGATCTGGGCAAGAACCGTACACCGTTCCAGAATATGACTGATGAGGAAGAAGCTCGTATGAAAGCCGAACTTGAGGCTATTAATTTCTTCGAACGTTGCAATAAGTTCTGATAAAGAATCAGGAGGTATAGCTATGGATAAGAAAATTTATCTAAGTTATTGGGCCGAAAGATATAAGGAAGATATGCTGAATGATATCATGCCTTTCTGGCTCAAATACGGTCTGGATAAGGAACACGGAGGAATATTCACGTGTGTCGACCGTAACGGGCATCTTATGGATTCAACTAAATCGGTATGGTTCCAGGGACGTTTTGCTTTTACTTGCTGCTATGCTTATAATAACATAGAAAAGCGTCAGGAATGGCTTGATGCGGCAAAAAGCACACTCGACTTTATTGAAGCACACTGCTTCGACAGGGACGGAAGAATGTACTTTGAAGTTGCAGCCGATGGAACTCCTCTCAGAAAAAGAAGATATGTGTTCAGTGAAAGCTTTGCAGCTATAGCAATGGCTGAATATGCCCTTGCAACAGGTAGCCGTGAATATGCCGAAAAAGCACTGAATCTTTTCAAGGCAATGCGCCGTTTCCTGTCGACTCCGGGTATTCTCGAACCGAAATATCTTCCAACTGTAGAAGCTCAGGGACATTCCATAACAATGATAATGATTAATGTAGCTTCTCGTATAAAGAAAGTTATAGACGACCCTGAACTTGACATACAGATAAACGATTCTCTTTATGCTCTTAAGAACTATTTCATGCACCCTGAATTTAAGGCTTTGCTTGAAACCGTTGGCCCTAAAGGAGAGTTTATCGACTCAATCAACGGACGTCTGATAAATCCGGGACATTGTATAGAAACATCATGGTTCCTTTTCGATGTTGCTGCCGACAGAGGTGGAGATAAAGAAATAACAAATATGGCTCTCACCATACTTGAATGGTCTTGGGAATGGGGCTGGGACAAACAATACGGCGGTATAATCAACTTCCGCGACTGCAAGAACTTCCCTCCACAGGATTACTCACAAGACATGAAATTCTGGTGGCCACAGACAGAAGCCATTATAGCTACTCTGTATGCATATAAGATAACAAAAAATGAGAAATATCTTAAGATGCACAAGCAGATAAGCGACTGGACATACGCTCATTTCCCGGATACCGTATCCGGTGAATGGTACGGATACCTTCACCGAGACGGAAGCGTGGCACAACCTGCTAAGGGAAATCTCTTTAAAGGACCGTTCCATATTCCGAGAATGATGACAAAGGGATATGAACTATGCCTTGAAATATTGAATGATTAATTTTCTAATATAAAAATAAATGTTGTATTAATTAATCCTGTTTGGGAACGGGACTATATCAGATTTCAGTTTTTATAAATTTTATATTAGGTATTTTCTTGAGAAAGGAAAGTAGTGGTAAAAAGATTCTTTAGGGAGAAAAACTGATTGATTATGATATAGTCCTAATCCCTTACTGACTTTTTTTCAGACTTTTTTTAATCATATAATTCTTGTATCGTGAAGAAGACATCTAAAATTTATCCTTGGGTAGTAGTGGCTCTTTTGTGGGGTGTGGCCTTGCTTAATTACATGGACCGTCAGATGCTTAGTACCATGAAAGATGCTATGCAGATTGATATTGTTGAACTACAGTCGGCTGCCAATTTTGGCTGGCTTATGGCTATCTTCTTGTATATTTACGGGTTTATGAGTCCGGTGTCCGGTATTATAGCCGACAGACTCAACCGAAAATGGCTTATTGTTGGAAGTTTGTTTGTATGGTCGGCTGTAACATATCTTATGGGTATTGCAACTACCTTTAATCAAGTGTTCTGGTTAAGAGCCCTTATGGGAGTTAGTGAGGCGTTATATATACCTGCAGGGCTTTCTCTAATAGCCGATTACCATTCGGGCAAGTCCCGTTCCCTGGCAGTTGGTATACACATGACCGGACTTTATACAGGTCAGGCAGTAGGCGGTTTTGGCGCAACAGTAGCAGCTGCTTATTCATGGCATACCACTTTCCACTGGTTTGGTATTATAGGAATAGCATACGCTCTTATATTAATGCTCTTCTTAAGAGACAAGAAACCTGATGTGGTAACAGAAAAGCCTGTTCCTGATCAGAATACAGGTTCACAGCAAAAAGAACCGGTTTTTGTAAGTCTGAAATCATTGTTCAGTAATGTTGCTTTCTGGGTTATTCTATTATATTTCGCAGCACCAAGTCTGCCAGGATGGGCAACAAAAAACTGGCTTCCTACATTGTTTGCCGAAAATCTTGATATGCCGATGTCACAGGCAGGTCCTTTGTCTACTATTACCATAGCAGTTTCATCATTTATTGGAGTGATTGTTGGAGGAATATTATCCGACAGATGGACACAGAAGAATCTTCGTGGACGTGTTTATACCGGAGCAATAGGTTTAGGACTTACAATTCCTTCATTACTTCTTTTGGGATATGGACACAGTATAGTGGCTGTAGTAGGTGCAGGATTATTGTTTGGTATAGGATATGGAATGTTTGATGCCAACAATATGCCAATCCTTTGCCAGTTTGTTTCGGCCAAGCAGAAAGCTACAGCCTATGGTATAATGAACATGGTAGGAGTATTTGCCGGAGCATTCATAACAAGTCTTTTGGGAGAATGGAGCGACGGAGGAAACCTTGGAGCCGGATTTGCAATGCTTGCCGTAGTAGTAGCTGTAGCATTATGTGTACAGTTATATTTCCTGAAGCCTAAAGCCGATAATCTGGATTAATAATAGCATAACATTAAAATTTAATTATATGATAGTTTCAAATTTACAGAATACAGAACGCATTGAGTCTCTGCATCCTTTATTCAAGAAATTGTTTGATTATGTAAAGTCGCACGATATCCTTAATATGGAATGTGGCCGTATAGACATTGACGGAGATAATCTTTATATCAACAATGTAAATCCTACCTGTATCCCTGCAGAAAAGCAGGTGCTTGAAGTTCATCGTGACTATATCGACGTGCAGATTCTTCTGGAAGGAAAGGAAACGATAGGATGGAAAGCCCTTGAAGATGCAAAAGAAGAAACAAAGGCATACGATAAGGAAGGCGACTGTGCATTGTATTCAGACAAACCTACTGCATGGTTGCATCTTGAACCAGGCCAGTTTGCCATCTTTTTCCCAGAGGATGCTCATGCACCAGTTATAGGGGAAGGTAAGATACGTAAGATGATTGCAAAGGTGAAAATATTGTAATTCTATTAAGTATTAAGATTTTATATCTTACTGCCTTACCGAAGAATGGGATGGTATTGTGATTGATTATATCTTAAACATTATCTGCCATTATTATTTCTATAAAACCATTATTATATTATTCTTTTTGAATCAATGAAATAAATATCTGCTATTTACTTGTATTGTTTTTAATCAATAAATAATACAAGTAAATAGCAGATAATATTATTTGTATTTTGAGAATGTCGTATGTAGATCTCAGAATTCTGATGAAAATAACCGGTTTATAATATATAAACTATTAAGAAGTTATTCTTTAGATTCGAAGAATCTGCTCCTGGCAAGAAGGCATGCACCAATAACACCTGCTTTTTCCTGTAATTTTGACAATACTATTTCTGTATCTTTATTGACTAAGTTCAAAGAGTATTTTTTTACTGAACTTTTAATTGGAAGTAGAATGTAATCGCCAACACTTGCAAGTGTTCCTCCAATAATTACTAATTCTGGATTCAGAAGGTTTATGAGTCCTGCAAGATATCTGCCTAACTTTTGTCCAATTTCTTCTATCAATTCTATACACAGTAGGTCTTCCTTATTTATTGCATCTACAATATCATATAGAGTAAGTGAGTCTTTGTTTTCTTTTATTCTCTTGGATAAGATAGACTCTTTTCCTTCATTTACACATTTTATCAGATCGAAATATAAAGCTTTTCCTGATACTTCAGTCTCTAGGCATCCTCTTTTTCCACAATGACAAATCTTCTCATTATCAAAAACATTAAAGTGTCCGAATTCTCCACTGAAGCCAGATTTTCCGGTATATATTTCGCCATTAAATATCAAACCACTTCCTATTCCCCAGCTTAGATTAATGAATATAATATTTTTTTCTCCGTTGACACATCCCATTTTCATCTCACCGTATGTCATTGCTCTTGTATCATTGTCAATACCAACATTAATGCCTATTTTTTCTGATAAAATCTCAGCGAGAGGACGTTCTTCGAAATTAAAATGAGAGAAACTATATCCGGATTCAGAATTTACTCTTCCACGAATATTGATACCAATATTAAATATTTTGTCTTTAGAAACATTGATGCTATTTATAAAATCGCTGATGTGATAGCATATGGTTTCAAGTCCTTCAGGTGTATACTCTAATTTGCATTCAACTCCTAAACGTATATCTACAATCTCTCCGATAAGATTTATCAGTGCAAAATTTATAACAGACTCCTTAATATCCACTCCTATAAAATACCCGGATTCAGGGTTTAAACCATATAGTGTTGGAGGTCTTCCTTCCGAGGTCTCAAGTTTACCATAACTTATAATGTAGCCGTTTTCGAGCATTTCAGTAACAAATTTTGTTGCTGTAGGAACGCTTATATTCAGTTCTTTTGCCAAATCTGGGAGTGTAGATGAATGATTGTACAAGTAGTAACCAATAATTTTTTTTCTCATTATTGAGTTACGGGTGCTTTTTTCAAATTCTGAGGTTAAATTCATATTTTGACATTTTTTATGTTCTGGTTTATAATGCAAATTTAATATTTTAATCAATAAACTATTTTAATAGCAAAACATGTTTCTTGTAATACCAAAGCTTCTTTTTTTAACCCGATAAAGTACTAGTTGTTGTTTTCAGGTGAGAAGTTTATTTGTTAATAAATAAATTTGTTTATTAAGTGTAATGTTTACAATGTTTCTTATCTCTTGTTTTATATACCGATACGGTTTTTTAGATAGTTATATGCAGTTTATAAGCATATAATGGATATTGATATGCATTAATAAAACTAAACTGTTAAATTTAATGGTTTAGTAAGAAAAAATCTTGAATTATATTTGTGTTAATAAATATAATCCTCTATATTTGCCACATATTAATAAAGTGATTTATTAATTGTTGAATTATGAGAAATACTACATGGATTATTAATGACATGTATAAAAAATAAATTAAGGTTAAATACATATATGGTGTTTTTTACATATTCTATAGTATAATCAAGATGCGGAAATAGTGTGCAAGAATAGTCTATATAAACTTGAGGTTTTTATTTTGATAAAGGTATTTTGATGTATAGAGTATTGCAATTTTCTTGATAATATATTGATATATAGCCTATATCTTACACATATTTCCGTGGTTCTATAATTGATATAATAATTAATTGTGTTGTAAGAAAAATAACTTTTAAATGTAAAATATATGAAGAAGACTTTATTATTTGCCATGAATTTGTTCATGTCAATAGCTATTTACGGTGCAGATACTATATATGTAAAGTCACCACAGATTCCTGTACTTATAGAGAGACATGACAATGTTCTGTTCTACATGCGTCTTGATGCCAAGGAAACTAAAAATCTTGATAATGTTACTATAGATTTTGGAAAAGACGTTCCATTAGATGAGATAAAATCTGTAAAACTCTATTATAGTGGAACTGATGCTTATCAAGACAGAGGAAAAGTTCGATTTGCTCCTGTTGAATATATACCCAATAATATACCAGGAAAGACTCTTGTAGCAAATTCTTCATATTCAATAAAAAAGTCTGAGGTAGAGGTTAATAATAACACTTTGGTTTTAAAAGGAAATCAAAAACTTTTTCCTGGAATAAACTACTTTTGGGTAAGCCTTGAAATGGAAGATTCAGCATCTTTAAATACTAAAATAACTGCATCTTTATCGTCTGTGCAGGCTGATAATAAAATATTACCTGTTAAAAATGTTTCGGCTGACAATATAGTCCGCAGAATGGGAGTAGGTGTCCGTCATGCAGGCGATGACGGATCGGCTGCATTCCGTATTCCTGGACTTGTTACTTCCAATAAAGGTACACTCTTGGGCGTGTATGATGTAAGATACAATAGCAGTGTTGACTTGCAGGAACATATCGACATAGGATTAAGTAGAAGTACAGATGGAGGTAAAACATGGGAAAAAATGCGACTTCCTTTGTCGTTTGGAGAATACGATGGCCTGCCTTCTGCGCAAAACGGAGTAGGAGATCCTTCAATATTGGTCGACAGGAAAACCAATACGATATGGATTGTTGCTGCATGGACACACGGTATGGGAAACCAGAGAGCATGGTGGAGCTCACATCCTGGTATGGATCTTAATCATACGGCTCAGCTGGTACTGGCAAAGAGTACAGACGATGGTAAAACATGGTCGGCACCTATCAATATAACAGATCAGGTAAAACAGCCTGAATGGTATTTTCTTCTTCAGGGACCTGGCAGAGGTATTACCATGAGTGATGGAACACTTGTATTTCCTATTCAGTTCATCGATAAGACACGTATACCTAATGCTGGTATAATGTATAGTAAAGATGGAGGAAAGAACTGGAAAATTCATAATCATGCCAGAACAAATACTACTGAGGCTCAGGTGGCAGAAGTAGAGCCTGGAGTACTTATGCTGAATATGAGAGATAACCGTGGTGGAAGTCGTGCAGTTTATACAACAACAGATTTGGGCAAGACATGGAAAGAGCACGAATCTTCTCGTACAGCTCTACGTGAACCTGTATGTATGGCAAGTCTTATTAGTGTTAAGGCCGAGGATAATGTTTTGGGTAAAGATATTCTTATATTTTCTAATCCAAACTCAACTCAGCATAGAAAGGATATGACCATAAAGATAAGTTTTGATGGAGGACATACATGGTCGGAAGATCATCAGTTATTGCTTGATGAAGGGTATAATTGGGGCTATTCATGCCTTACAATGATTGATAAGGAAACAGTTGGTATTTTATATGAAAGTAGTGTAGCTCATATTACTTTCCAAAGTGTTAAATTGAAAGATATAGTAAAGTGATAGTTTATTTTAATATTTTATTAACTCTAAATTTCAAGTCTTATGAGAAAGACATTTAAATCTGTTGGCGTGTTGTTGTGTATCAGCAGCTTGCCATTGGGAGGAGTAATGGCATTTCCTATGCCTTCTGTCAATGGTATTGAGACATTACAACAAGAGAATGTGTGTAAGGGTATAGTAAAAGATGCATCAGGTGAAACTGTTATTGGTGCTTCTGTTGTAGTTAAAGGAACATCAAACGGTACTATTACAGGACTTGATGGAGATTTCTCTTTGAATAATGTAAAAAAAGGGGATGTCATTGAAATTTCATTTGTTGGTTATTCTACTCAGGTTATAAAGTGGAATGGAAATGATTTGAGCGTTATTTTGAAAGAAGACACTCAAACACTTGAAGAAGTGGTTGTAACCGGTTATGGTGGAAAGCAGTTAAGAACAAAAGTTACCAATTCTATTTCAAAGGTTGATGAAAAAGCTTTTTCTGTCGGAGCTTATTCTAATCCGGCTCAAGCATTGTCTGGTGCTGTTGCAGGTCTTAAAGTAACACAGTCATCAGGTAATCCAGGTGCGACACCAACTATTGTATTGCGTGGTGGTACTAACCTTGATGGTACAGGTTCTCCATTGGTTATGGTTGATGGTCAGTTAAGAGATGGACTGAGTGATATTAACCCTGAGGATATTGAATCAATGGAAGTATTGAAAGATGCCGGAGCTACAGCATTGTATGGTGCAAGAGCAAGTAACGGTGTAATTCTAATAACAACAAAAAGTGGTAAAGCGGGACATAGAGAGATTAATTTTAAGGCAAAGTTAGGATTGAATTACATTAACAATCCATACGAATTTCTTGGAGCAAGAGACTATATTACTGTGATGAGAAATGCTTATGCAAATACTCCGTGGGCACCTCAACAGAATCTTTCAGGAGCACAGCCTTTTGGTACCGGTAATGTACTTAATGATCAGATGCGTTGGAATGTGATGAAGAAAACATCAGATAATGCATATTTATTAGGCCGTGGATGGGAAGAAATGGTTGATCCGTTAGATCCTAATTCTACAATAATATTTAAAGGCATTAGTCCTGCAGATTATAACTTGAATAACCCGTCAATGACACAAGATTATAATGTCAATATGTCTGGTGGTAACGAGAAAGGAACATATTATGCAGGTTTGGGTTATAATAAATCAGAAGGTATTCCTATTTCATCATTTTATAAAAGATATAGTTTTGTTTTCAACGGAAGCTATAAAGTTGCTGAAAGGATAAAGGCTTCATCTAACTTCAATTATAATAGAGCAAACTGGAGATCAATGCCTGGTTCTCAGGGTAGTGAATACAATTATTTTGGTAGAATAATGTCTACTCCACCTACAGCAAGATTTGAGGATGAAGATGGAAACTATTTGTTAGGACCTAATGATGGAGATGGAAATCAGGCTTATCAGCCGGAAAAATGGCAAGTTGATAATCAGACTGATAAATTTACAATGATTCAGACTTTGGAAATTGATGTTTGGAAAAATCTGAAAGTAAAAGGAACTGCCAACTGGTACTATTCTGAAGGACTTTATGAGACATTTACAAAGGATTATGAATCTACTCCTGGATCATTTAATCAATCAAGAAATACAAAAGCAGAGTTTGCACGTGATTTTTCACAGACTTATAATCTTGTGTTAAGTTATAATCAGGTTTTTGCCAAGGATCATAGTGTTGATGTTATGTTGGGTACTGAATTCTTCGATAAACAGACAAAGGGATTCAATGCATCCGGATCAGGTGCTCCAACAGATGATTTCGGTGATTTAGGGTTAACAGATAACGGTGAAGGCAAACGTAGTATTGATTCATGGCATTCAAGATACAGAATCATGTCTTATTTTGGAAGAGTAAATTATGATTTCAAGGGTAAATACTTGTTGTCTGGAGTATTCCGCCAAGACGGTTATTCTTCGTTGTTAGGTGATAATAGATGGGGATTTTTCCCTGGCGTATCTGCTGGTTGGATTTTTGGAAAAGAAGAATTTGTTCAGGAAAAGTTACCTGTATTATCTTTTGGTAAATTAAGAGCCAGTTATGGTTTGAATGGTAATGCTTCGGGTATTGGAGCATATACTTTGCAGGGATCTTATAACTCGGTAAAATATAATGGTAATACAGGTTTCCTTATAGGAACATTGCCTAACCCTGGTTTGAGATGGGAAAAAACAAGAACTTTTGAAATTGGTATGGATTTGAGTTTCTTTAGTAATAGGTTAAATGCAAATTTAACATACTACGACAGACTTACCATGGATAAGTATACGGCTTTAAGTTTACCATCAACAACAGGATTCTCTTCTATTACAAACAATAATGGAGAATTTAGTAATAGAGGTCTTGAAATAGAATTGTCTGGTAAGATTATTCAGACTAAAGATTTTTCTTGGGATATGAAAGCAAATATTTCATATAATAAGAATAAAGTCGTTTCTCTACCTGATAACGGCCTATTGAATAACAGACAGAATGGCCAGCAGATTTATACTGGAAAGAAGAATCCTGATGGCACTTATGAGACTATATTTGTTGGTGGATATCAGGAAGGTCAGACTCCAGGTGTTTTGGTAGGATATGTAGCAGAAGGTATTTATAATAGTGTTGATGATATCCCATCTGATTTGGTAGTAACTTCTGGTAACGCTCAAGGTAAATATCAGTATGGACCTGGTGCATGGGCAGCTCTGACTGATGCACAAAAGAAGAATGCTATAGAACTTAAGCCTGGTGATGTGAAATGGAAAGATATCAATGGAGATGGTATGATTGATAGCTTTGACCAGGTAGTTTTAGGAAATACAACTCCTAAATGGACTGGAGGTTTCAATACCACATTACAATGGAAAGGCTTTACTCTTTACGGACGTTTTGACTTTGCGTTAGGTTATTGGATATATGACCAGACTACTCCATGGTTCCTGGGATGTATGCAGGGAACTTATAATACTACTACAGAAGTATTTGATACTTGGTCTGAAAATAATAAAGGAGCAAAATATCCAAGATATGTCTATGCAGATCAGTTAGGACCTGGTAACTATAATAGAACTTCAAATTTGTTTGCTTATAGAGGTAATTATTTGGCTGTAAGAGAATTGTCTTTATCTTACTCTTTGCCGAAATCTTTAGTACAGAAGTTCTATTGCCAAAGGCTTGATGTTTCAATAACAGGACAGAATCTGGGATATTGGACAGCAGCTCCTGTGGCATCTCCTGAAGTATCGAGTGCTGGTGCAGGATATGCACTACCAAGAACATTACTCTTTGGTATAAATTTGACATTTTAAATAAATGGAGGAGAAAAATATGAAAAAAATAAATAAATCTTTTATGTTGGGTGCTTTAATGTTCACAACCTGTATGGTTAATACATCTTGTAGCGATTGGTTGGAGTTAGCACCTATTGATTATTATGGAAGCGGATCTTACTGGAAGACCGAAGCACAGGTAGAAGGCTATATTGATGGTATACATAAGCATTTGCGTGATGCATCTTGGCAACATACTATTATTTTTGGAGAATTGAGAGGTGGGCTTTACCGTGATGGTGTCAGTGCTGATGGTATGACTTTGGCTTATGGTGATATCCGACTTCAGAATTTCGATAAAGATCATACAGGAGTCTCTAAGTTTGGAGATTTATATGGAAGAATAACTAACTTGAATCTATTTATTTCAAGGGTTACAGATGCTACTTATATAGACGAAAGTAAGAAAAACTATTATTTAGGAATAGTATATGGACTGAGAGCTTTCTATTATTTTGAGTTATATAGAGTATATGGTGGCGTTCCTTTGCGTTTAGGAGTAGAAGTAATTGATGGAGAATTAGACCCTAACAAATTATACTTGGCACGAGCTACTCCGAAACAAGTAATGGATCAAATAAAATCTGATATAACTAAATCTTTAGATTACTTTGGAGATCAAAATAGCTTTGATCCGTATAATAAGGGAGAAAAAGCTTATTGGTCAAAAGCTGCAACAGAATGTCTGGCAGGTGAAGTATATTTGTGGAATTCTAAAGTCACAACAGGCGACAATAAGGCAGACATTAACGATTTGAAGCTTGCAAAAGAACATTTCAATAATGTATTGAATAATTATGGATTGAATATGTTGAGTGATTTTGCAAGTGTTTTTGATGCTTCTAATAAGGGAAATGACGAAGTCATTTTTGCAATAAGATTCTTGGAAGGTGAAGCTACAAATAATAATGCACAGTATTGTTATAATTTAGGAACAGGGGCTACAGCCAATAACTTCCGTGAAGATGGTTCTCCATGGAATGATCCATTGGGATGTAAGAATGGTTCCCAACAACAGTATGAATATAATACCGATGTTTTCTTAGGTTTCGATCTTGAAGATAGTAGACGAAATGCAACTTTTATTGCATCATACAGAAAAGAAAATGATAAATTAGTTATCAATGGAACTCATGTAAGAAAGAACATTGGTTATATTAACGCACAAGGTAACAGAGTTTATTGTGGCGATTTTATTATTTATCGTATTCCTTGGGTTTATTTGTCGTTGGCTGAAATCGCAAATATGGAAGGTAATAACTCTGATGTAGAAAAATATATAAACCTCGTCAGAGAAAGAGCTTATGCTGAAAATTGGGATAAGGAAAAATTTGGTTTTACTGCTTCTGATTTTACAGCAAATGAACTCGCCATTTTGCATGAAAAAGATAAAGAATTTATTCAAGAAGGTCAGAGATGGTGGGATTTGAGAAGAATGACCTTAACAAAAGGAGGAAAGCATCTCGTATTTTGTAAAGAAGCAAGTATAGATGGAAAGAACCCTATTCTTGATGAGGCTACAGAAAGTCATAAAGTTTTATGGCCATTGGATAAAACAATATTGGATAATGACCCAGCCTTAGAGCAAACACCTGGTTATTGATGGTACTAGAAAGTTAAATGTTTATTGAAAAACACTTGTAAACATTTACTTTTAGTGAAAGAGTCATAATTATTACTCGGAAAGGGGATAAATATGACTCTTTTTATGTTTGCGGCTTGTGGTTAATAGTTTTAAATAGATTCTTTAAAATAACAGCTATATTTTATATAAATAGTTAAAGGTTATGTTACGTTATATTTTGGTGTTTTTTTTGCTCATTATCTCGTCAGTTTATGTTATGGCAGAAAACTTATTACCTTACCCACAAAGTATTAAATATAATGGAAACTTTTTTGTTAAGTACTTGCAAGTAGATTCCTGCGACAGCTGCAATATAATTGATTATGATATTGAAAATTTATTAGGAGACCAGCTCTCGGTAAAACATATCGATGATTTAAATTTGGGGAATAATAATAAGGAGGCATATATAATAGAGGTAAATGAGGATAATGTTATTGTTAAATCATGTACATCTGCTGGTACATATTATGCTTTTCAGACATTAAAACAACTTGTTAAATTCGAGGATAATAGAATTTTAATACCGACTTGTGATATTCATGATTGGCCGGCATTTGCTATAAGAGGTTTTATGCATGATGTAGGCAGATCATACATTTCTGTAAGTGAGCTAAAAAAGCAGATTAAGCTATTAAGCTTATTTAAAATAAATGTCTTTCATTGGCATCTTACGGAGAATCAGGCTTGGAGACTGCAGAGTAAAAAATATCCGCAGCTAAATTCGCCGGAAAATATGACTCGGTTGCCTGGGCTGTTTTATACTTTAGAGGAAGCAAAAGATTTAATAGATTTCTGTAAAAGACATCATGTGTTGCTAATACCTGAAATAGATATGCCCGGGCACAGTGAAGCTTTTAAAAGGACATTTAACACTGATATGCAATCAGAAAAAGGTATGGTAATATTAAAAGATCTTATTGATGAAATTTGTCAGGCGTTTGATGTTCCTTATATTCATATAGGTACAGATGAAGTGTCTTTTACAAATCCGGATTTTGTTCCAACCATGGTAAAATATATAAGAGCAAAGGGTAAGAAGGTTATTTCATGGAATCCCGGATGGAAATATTCACCAGGAGAAATCGATATGACTCAGTTGTGGAGTTATCGTGGTAAACCGCAGCCTGGCATACCTGCTATAGACTGCAGATTTCATTATCTTAATCATTTTGATATATATGCAGATTTATTTGCTTTGTACAATAGCCGTATTTGTAATGTTGAAAAAGGAGATGATGATATTGCAGGAGCTATTTTAGCAGTTTGGAATGATAGATATATTGAAGATGAAAAACAGATACTGGCAGAGAATAATTTCTATGCAAATATGTTGGCCTTTGCCGAACGTAGCTGGAAAGGAGGAGGAAGCTGTTATTTTGATGGAAAAGGAACAATGATGTGGCCTGAAAACAAAGACGTAAATACACTGTTTGAAGATTTTGAAAATAGAATGCTTTTTTATAAAAAAACGCTATTTTACAACGAACCATTTCCTTATGTCAGACAGTCTAATGTTAGATGGAGAATTACAGACCCATTCCCTAATGACGGTTGTTTGAGTAAAGTTTTTCCTCCTGAGGTAGACAGTGAGTCATATTCATATACATATAACGGAAAAACGTATAATACCTATCAAATGAATGGTGCCGGGGTATATTTACGTCATGTTTGGGGTGATATTTATCCGGGCTTTTATAAAAATCCTAAAGAAAATCATACCGCCTATGCTTTTAGTTGGATATATTCTCCAATAAAGCAAAATGTAGGAATAAATATTGATTTTCAGAATTATAGCCGTTCTGAAAGTGATTTGCCGCCGCTTCAAGGCACTTGGGACTATAAAGGCAGTAAAATCTGGTTAAACGGCAAAGAAATATTACCCCCTGTATGGAGCAATAATCATTCAAATAGAGATAATGAAATTCCTTTAGGTAATGAAAACAGTGCATCAAGAAAACCAGAGATTGTAACACTAAATAAAGGCTGGAATAAATTGTTGCTTAAACTTCCGGTTGGAGAGTTTAAAATGGAGCAAACAAGATTGGTTAAATGGATGTTTAATATAGTTTTTGTTTCACCCGATGGACGTGAAGAAGTAAAGAATATTATTTACTCTTCAGACATACCCTTAACAGAATAAATAAGATAGTATGATGAATATAAAGAACTTATGTATTTTACTGTTAGCCTTTTACAGTTTATGTATAAGCGCTTCTGATACAATTAAAGTTGCCTGTGTGGGTAATAGCATTACTTATGGAACAGGGATATCCGATAGAGAAAAGGATTCTTATCCATCTCAGTTGCAAGGCATGTTGGGCAGCAACTATAAGGTATATAACTTCGGTAAGCCTGGAGCTACATTGTTATCCAAAGGTCATATGCCATATATCAAGCAAGAAGAATATAAGGATGCTTTAAAATCTGGTGCCGATATTTTTGTAATACATCTTGGAGTCAATGACACAGATCCAAGAAACTGGCCTAATTTCAGGGATGATTTTTTGAATGACTATATTCGGTTAATAGATTCATTCAGATCTGTTTCCAAAAAGAAATGCAGAATCATAATAGCACAGATTACACCTATAGGAGACAGGCATCCGAGGTTTCTTTCCGGAACTAAAATATGGCAGGATGAAATTAGAAATAAAATAAAGACTGTAGCCGATGTTGCAGGAGTTGAATTGATAGATTTCTATTCTCCTCTGTACCATTCTCCTTATCTGTTTCCTGATGCCATACATCCCAATGAAGAAGGTGCAGAAATATTGGCTAAGGTAGTATATTCTGCTATTACAGGGAATTATGGCGGACTGCAATTGCCGGAAATATATTCAGATAATATGGTATTCCAGCGTAATGAACCAATTAAGATTCATGGAATTTCAGATGCCGGAGAAAAAGTTACTGTAGTTTTTGATGGTATTAAGAAAGCTACAGTAGCAGATAATCAAGGAAACTGGAATGTTATTTTTAATCCTATGTCGGCAAAGGATGGTATAAGGATGGTTGTGAAAACTTCAAGGAAGAAGATAGAATTTGAGAATATTGCAATAGGAGAAGTGTGGTTATGTTCCGGTCAGTCGAATATGGAGTTTATGCTTAAGCAAACAATTGACTCACAAACCGAAATCTCAAAATCTCATAATAAAGGTATAAGGCTCTATAATATGCAGGCTAAATGGAGAACAGATGCAGTAGAATGGCCTTTGGATGCTATTGATTCTATAAATCATCTGCAGTATTATAGAAAAACAGAGTGGAAGGTATGTGACCCGATGTCATCTGGTAGTTTCTCTGCTATAGCATATCACTTTGGCAGGGTATTGAGAGATAGTTTAAACGTACCTATAGGGCTTATATGCAATGCTGTTGGAGGTTCAACTACCGAATCATGGATTGACAGGAATTATCTTGAATCATATTTTCCTGCAATATTAAGAGACTGGAAACATAATGACTTTGTTCAGGACTGGGCACGTGGACGCGCTTTGCTGAATCTTAAGAAAAGCGACAGGAAGTTCGACAGACATCCTTATGAACCTTGTTATTTGTTCGAGTCGGGTATCTTACCCTTACAAAGATTTAACATTAAAGGAGTGATATGGTATCAGGGTGAATCAAATGCCCATAATATGGAAGCTCATGAACAGTTGTTCAAGCTTCTTGTGAACAGTTGGCGAGGATATTTTAACAAAGCAGAACTGCCGTTTTTCTATGTACAGTTGTCAAGCCTTAATCGTCCTTCATGGACATGGTTCAGAGATAGTCAGAGAAGACTCATGAGTGAAATGCCTAATACAGGTATGGTTGTATCGTCTGATAAGGGAGATTCTCTCGATGTTCATCCCAAAGACAAAAAGCCTATAGGAGAAAGATTGTCAAGATGGGCTTTGGCAAAATGTTATAATTGTGATATAGAACCTTCAGGTCCATTGTTTAAATCAGCAAGATTGATGTCAGAGAACTATGTAGAGGTATCATTTGATTATGGTGACGGATTGTCTTCCTCTGATGGTAAACCAATATCAGGATTTGAGCTCGCCGAATATGATGGCATGTTTTATCCGGCTGTAGCAAAGGTGTCTAACGGAAAACTACTGTTAAGCAGCGATAAGGTGCCACATCCAAAGTTTGTCAGATATGCATGGCAACCATTTACAAGAGCAAATCTGGTGAATGATGAAAAATTACCGGCATCAACATTCAGAGCTGAAATTATTAACGGAAATAATCCTGAAGAAAATCAGTGATTCTATTAATAACATAAATTTAATAATAATGTATATGAAAAAGTTTTTTTTATTTACACTCTTAAGTGTCTTATTTGCAACCCTGTCTGCTTATTCCAATAACTCAGAACCACAACGAAAGTATTCTACATATTATTATCAGAGAGCAACTTTATTTGAAAAATTACCGGTCGATTCAGATGATATATTATTTGTAGGAAACAGTATAACAGATGGAGGTGAGTGGGGCGAACTGTTTGATAATCCTAACGTAAAAAACAGAGGTATAAGCGGTGATACCACTTATGGAGTATACGACAGAATTTCTACTCTTTTAAAGGGTAAACCGGCTCAGATATTTCTTATGATTGGTATCAACAATGTTCCTCAGGGCGAGAATGCAGAAGTAATAACACAAGGTGTTCGCCGTATAGTCAGTAAGATAAAGAAAGAATCACCTGATACAGAAATTCTGATACAGAGTGTACTTCCTGTAAATCCTGATTTAGACATGTTTCATGGACATACCTCAAAGTGGAAAATGATACCGGAAATAAACAGCAGTCTAAAGAAAATGGCCTCAGAAGAGAATCTGAAATATATTGATTTGTTTGAAAAGTTCGTCAATGATGAAGGCAAGATGAATGTCAAGTATACAAATGATGGACTACATCTGTTGGGTGAGGGATATATGCTTTGGAAAAGCATTGTCGAACCGTACATCAGAAAATGATATTGTGATATAATATAATCTTTTCAGGTTTTTCACATTAATATCGTCACACAGAGGTGATACTTAATGTACACCGTTGTGTGACGATAATTAAAATGAATGTATTTATACAGTTACTTACTGTTTTTACAGTTGTTTTCTAATTAACAGTTACTTCTTGATTACACTCCTTAAAATAAACCATATGTGAAACATAACAGTCGAGATATATCCGTAATGCTTGCACATTATACGGAATCTTTCTTTCAGAGAAGCCTTATGATTGCGTGTAGTCATACCTTCATTAAGGTAATCTATAATGGTTATATGACTGTTATGCAGAGTCTTACTCTTTTTCATTATCCTTATACACCAGTCGAAGTCGGCAGAAAAACGATAGTTGAGATCATATGGCTCTGTTGAGGCTATTTCCCTGCTCGCAAAGAAAGCCTGGTGGCATACAAGCATACCATGGCGGAAACTCTTCCAGGTAAGATTTTCGGGAGCCGACAAACGGCGCATACGCATGAAGTGCCCCTCTTCGTTTACAATGGCAGTTTCGCCATAAATAACATCCGGCAAATCTGTACCCTTTATGGAATGAACTATCTGAAGAAGTGTATCATCTTCGTGCAATTCATCGCCGGCATTAAGAAAACACAGATAGTCGCCGGTAGCAAGACGTATTCCTTTATTCATTGCGTCATACAGACCTTTGTCGGGTTCACTCAGAATAAAGTGAATATGTTCCTTATACTTCTCCGCAATAAGCAAAGTCCTGTCTTTGGAGCCACCGTCTACTATAATATACTCCACATTCTTATACGACTGTGTAATTACACTCTGAATGGTGTCTTCAAGAACTTTTTCGGCATTATATGTAACTGTTATTATGCTGAACTTAGGATGCGGATGCTGAATATGCTGAATATGTTTTTGCATATTAAGTCTGAGTTAAGCGTTTCTTTCTGTAACTTTATTGTAAATCTGAATATACTGATGAGCTATGGTCGTTTCGGAATAGCTGCTTACTGCTTTACGTAAGGCTTCCTCACTCAACGTCTGATAATCGCCTTCTGTAAATATCCATACAATACCGTTAGCCAGATCTTCTGATGACTTGTATTCTGCCACATATCCGTTGTGCAGATGATCTATCATCTGTGGTATACCGCCAATCTGGAATCCCACACATGGAATTCCGCAAGCCATAGCTTCAACTATAGTATTTGGCAAGTTGTCCTGCAGTGATGGAGTAACATAAAGGTCGATGGCATTATATATGTCGACAAGCTCTTTCTCGTTGCTCACATAATTCATATTGTATATCGGGAAAGGAAATAGTGAGGCATATTGCTCAGAATTACTTCCTAAAACCACAACCCCCAAGTCCTTACTGAGTTCGGTATTATTGTTGGCTATTATTTTGCAGGCTTCAATAAGATAGTCTATACCTTTACGCTTGTCGGTTATTTTCATTGAGCCGAAAAGCAACAGCTTCTTGTCGAGAGGGAGGTTAAGTTTCTCGCGTGCAAACTTTTTCGATCTCGGACGGAACAGATTGGTATTTATGGCATTGGGTATACTTGTTATTTCATGGTTGTTTATAAGTATACTGTTTTTTGCCATGTCCTCAAGCCAATGGCTGCATGCAACAAAAGTAATATTGTTATCAGAGTAAATTTTCTTCTTTTTATTGAATATCTTGTACGACAAATCTTTTTTATGTGGCTTGAGAAGCATCTCACAATTGTGGCATTGCTTTTCATATTTACGGCATGTGCCGGAGTAGTGGCATATACCGGTAAAAGGCCACATGTCATGCATTGTCCACACCACAGGTTTCCCTGATTTAATGATTTTATCTATGTCATTAAGAGACAACATTCCCTGATTTACCCAGTGAAGGTGGATAACATCGGCCTGAGTAAATTCCGGCAGCGATGTTATATCAGTACCGGTATTGGCTATATCTACTGCAAACAGATTACGTCTTGTAAATCCGTTGGCTGCCCATATAACAATACGTTCCCATGCAAACTGAATTATTCTTCTCCACGATTTCCTGAGAGCCACAACGGTTATCTGGTCGGTCTGCTTGTCGCGTACCAACATTTTTGCTTTAATACCATTATTTTTTAATGCTTCCATTAGACGGCTTGCCGCTATTGCAGCCCCACCGATGCGCTCTGCTGTATTTATTAATAGTACTCTCATGGGTAGAAAATTTTTGCAAAGATACTTAAAATAGGTTGAATATTGACTAATTGACCATGTCTTTTCTTTATTACATCAGCCTATTTTCTTTCTATAATTCTTTCTATTTTCTTTCTCTTTGTTTTACTCCTTATTAATAGTAATTCATATACATTTAGCGTGAGAAATCTCCTTTAAGTGTGCGCTTTATTCTTCTTATGGCCTTGGCCCAAAAAGAGTTGGTTCTGGCATAATATCTTACATATGCCATTCTTGCTGAGTCATTTTCCTTTATTTCGGAAATGCGTTCCACTTTTAATTCATTCATATACAAGTTCGATGCATATAGTCCGCCACCCCCGCAATTAGTTCCGCTTCCGTCGAATCCCTCATTCTGTACCAATGATTTTCCAACATTAAGCGACAGCATATCATCGAGGAACAGAGAGGCATTCCATCTGATAGCCCATGAATTGTTCTTACCTTCTATCTGTCGGCGCAGCATACGTGTATATCCGTATTTCCCGTTGAAATCGAATTTGTATGTAAGCTTCCTTTCTTCCAGTTGCCTTAAAAGAGCCTTTCCGTCCGGATTGAAATGTTTCCATGCACGTTCCCATGTAGCCCATCCCCAGCTTCCGGTCCATTTTATAAAGAATGTATCTGGTAGAGAAGTATCTTGTGTAAAGTCACATCCTTGAATATGTCCTACTTTTTCATCATCCTTATACATCTCAAGCGCGTCATTCATAAATTTCAGGAAGTAAGGAGCGGTAATAAGATCGTCTTCAAGTACAATGACTTTTCCGTGAATGGCAATTTGTGAAGACACTCCTTCTATGATACTTTTGGCGAGTCCCCAGTTGTGTTCCCTTTCTGTGATATGAATATTCCTGAATCCGGTTATGGTTCTGATGTATTTTCTAACTTGTGCCACATTATTATTGTCTTCTTCTGTACGTGGGGCATCGGAATATATATACAGTTCACTTTCTGAAGCAAGAATGTTTTTCTTCAGAGCCTCAACAGTACGTTTGAGGTGTTCCGGGCGATTGTATACAAATAGTAGAATGGGAGCATTTTGTATGGGAGCATTCATAATGGTTCGGGTTTATTTGCTATATAATACAGTTACAATTTTTTATTAATTGTCTTTTCCAACATAAAGGTAATTGTTTTTCATAATATACAAGCAAGTTTATTGAGGTAAAATTACAGATTATAAGCTACAAATTATAAACTACAAATTATAGACTATAAGCGGCCTGGTAACACGTAATAACATATGCAGTTATATATGAAATGCTTAAAGCCTTTTCTTTCTAAAGCTTTTCCAGTTCCATTAAAAATAATTATATTCGCATTATTAACACATTTCTTTATTATATTAACAGTTTAAATATGAATAAGTTTAATATCTTTTTTGTTGCCATTACTTTCCCATTGCTATTTTCTTCATGTGAATCGTCAAAAACTCCTGTTGAGCATTTGTCCTCTTTGGTAGAGAGAGTAGAAGACAAATATGATGAATTTACCGATAAGGATTGGGAAGAAATTTCTTCCGAGTTTGAGAAAATTGAGAAAGAATTGTCAGAATATGAATATACTGATGAGGAACTCAAGGAGATAGGAAAGCTTAAAGGTCGTATCTTTGCCAAAAAGACCAAGAAAGCTGTAAAGGATTTCTCCAAGCAGGTGGAGGATATAAGCAAGCAGATAGAAGGTGGGGTTGAAGGATTTATAGAGGAACTGAAGGAGGAAGATTGACAGATGTCTTGAAATATTAATAATAAAATGATTATTGATTGTAATTTTTGTCAAGATAATGTTCTCTTCCCACTAAAGTGGTACGGTCTTCCCACTTCAGTCGTACGCTCGTACCACTTTAGTCGTACGCTCGTACCACTGTAGTGGGAAGAGACTTTTAACGAATCATTTTCTATGATAAGAAAAGTGAAAAGATAGACTTTGCCATTAGGCTTGATTTAAAAGTTACTTAATACACAATAATTTAATGAAAAGAAAATATGTCAGAGGCTCAAGTAATTAAGTAACATTCCACTCCGACATAGGTATTTCATATCCTATCCATGGCCAGCTTACAAATAATTCTTCACTACTTGTATATTTCTTAATTGTGACCTCATCGAATACACTTAAATTCCTAAGGAAAGGATATGCGTCAATTGGGATGGAATATACCTTAATTCCGCCTTCTGTTTTTATGGTAAGAGAAAAAAACTTTCGGCTTATTGTTACGTCCTGAATATCGTATTCATCATCAAGGTATTCAGTCTCAAGTTTTCTGAGCAGGTTCTCTGTAAATATCCTCAGTGAGTTATTATCATCGAATCTGCGAATAATATTCCACCATACCTGCTCGTTCCTTTCGTAAGGCTTCTCTCTTGTAACTCTTTTCATTCTTGAAGGGATATTCAGGAAATTCTCCTTCTCGTCATTCCATCTGATTATTATCTCGTTGTTAGCGTAGTCGTATTTATATAATCCGTAATACACGGTATAGTCCTCAGTAGTGGAATTTATAATATTGGATGCCTGAATTGTGGCATATTCATCATCTTCATTTTCTTTGTTCCAGAAAATCAGAGAGAAATTTTCTTTAGGTATGAAAGTTTCGTTGTCTTTACCGGCTTCGAATGTCTGCCCGATATACATGCCGTGCAGCGGTGAAGCCGATTCGCGGAAGAACAGTGTCCATAGCTTTACCCCTTCGGAGTACGCCAGTTCGGTTTCATGCCATAATACGTATTTACAACCGATTATTACTCAATATTTTATAGGTAATAAGTCAGAAATATGGTCGTTGTCTTTAATTGTACATTCTAAAGGGTGAAGATTTAACGCTTTTATTGATTATTAACTCAATTAGGATAACAATATAGGCGGTATCTTCTATTTTTCTATGCAATTCGTTTCCAATATTCCACTTCTGTTTTAGCTTATTGTTTAAGCCGATAACAAAGGTAATGTATTTTGCTTAATTTATTCAATATTTCCTTACAGTACCATAAAGATTGAGTATTTCGCGCATTAAGTTGAGAATAAAGATGTAATATCTGCTATTCTTTGAATAGTAAAATTTAAGAGGGAGAATCGCGTGGTCCTCCCTCTTAAATTTTATCATGTTAAAATATTATAACTATTCCTAGGAATACAAAAGTTATCTTAGTTCTTTTTTTTGCTCAAACAAAAATGAATCAAAAGCATTTCCTGCTTGTATTCCTATCTTCAAGGTTCTGTTGTCATCACCACTGTTCGAGAGAATCGAAACAATCATGGTGTTTTCATCATCTATTTTTATAGAGTACCACTCTTTTTCTATTTCTTTATCTTCATAACTTATCGGAAGAGATTCACCGTTTTCAGACAAGGCATTAATCCAAAAACTTTTATAATTCTTACACTTAATGACATAAACGTCACCATTATTGGGCACTTCTATCATGTTTCTCACCATGTTTGATCCATTGATTACCCATTTTATCGATTCCCAATCTCCATCTTTTTCCTTGTTTTCACATGCGACAAATGTCGTTGCAAAGATTAACAAAAAAAAATTGAATAAATTTCCTATTTTCATACCATTGGTGGAATTAAATTGATAAAAAAATTATGTATTAAAAATGCATACGCAATATTAGCAAAATTTCTGAACATCTGCAAGCAAGTAGCCGGATATTTTGTCAATAGATCAGGGAATGTGCATAGAAAAGGCGTAGTTTCCGGATTCTCAGACCTTGGAATAGTGGCATTTGAATATAACATCAGAAACTGTTGGTATTTACAGTAAGCCATTGTTGTTTGCAAAGCTACAGGAATATATGATAGAAATTCCTAATCTTATTTCCCACAGACGATACAATAATGGAATCAAAAACAGAAAAATGTTGTTATTGCTATAAATGGATTCATATTTTATCAGTTATTTGTGCGTTAAGTTTTTATATTTTTGTTTATCACCTGTCAGACTCTAATTCCTTCTCAATTTCTTCAATCGTAGGCAAACTACCACGGAAGTCTTTGGGTAAGGCTTGCCCTAATTCATAATCGGAAATTCCGATAGGCTTCTGAATATCACGCAAGGCATATTCTGCTTTGATACGGTCTTTACTCTTGCAAAGCAGCAGTCCGATAGTCCGGTTATCCCCCTCTCGGCAAAGAATATCATCTACGGCAGAACAGTAGAAATTCAGTTTGCCGATATATTCCGGCATGAACTCTGTATCTTTTAATTCGATTACTAAGTAACGGTGCAGAAAGGCGTTATACATCAATATGTCAATATAATAATCATCACCAGATACCTCTATATGATACTGCCGTCCCATGAAAGCAAAGCCAGCCCCCATTTCTACAAGGAATTTCTCCACATGCTTCACCAAACCGATTTCCACATCACGCTCATTGTATTGCTCTGTGAAAGTCAACATATCAAATATATATGGGTCTTTGAGCATTGATTTCACATCATTTGCTTCCGGAACAGGCAGGGTTTCAGTGAAATTGTTAGCCAACGCTCCATGCTTGCCATAATCATCAAGTTTGATGGCTTCTTGCAAATAGCGTGTTGTCCAGTGATTAGTAATACTCTGCACCATATACCAATAGCGTGCACGAATATCTTTAACCTGCTTTATCAATACAAGATTGTGCGTCCAATCCAGATGCTTGATGGGGAGGGTGAAATTATATTCATCTAATTGCGAAATCACTGATTTCGCAATTGGAGAAACACCCCCTTTTACCATCGTAAGCTCTTGGTTGTATTCGTTGAAGAACTGCACCATATATTGCATATTGCGTACAGTAAATCCTTTTATTTCGGAATAATCGTTCTTCAAATCCGCTGCCAGCCGTTGCAAGGTTTTCTTGCCCCAACCGTCTGCATCCTGACTTTGCTGCAACATGCCGCCAATATCCCAATACATCCTGAGCATTTCTTCATTGGCAGCATAAATCGCCCTTTGCTGGGCTATCAGTACCCGTTGCTTGATTTTGCGAAGCAGTGCCGCATAACCACGAAAGTTATCCGACATGTTTTCAATTGCTTGTTTATCTGTATTTTTAGCCATATTCTCCTTTGATATATTTACAAAATTACGTTTTTTATTCGATTGTACATCAAATTCATACAATATTATTAGTTATTCTCTTATGAGCTATCTTCTCATCGAAAATCCTCTTTTCTGCTGCTGGTCATAAATCCCTTCCACCACATTGTCAACTTCCCGTCTGGCTTTGATTTGTTCCCGATTGTCAAACCCGCCCTTTTGCCTGGCTGTAAAATACAGAAAATCCCCTGCCGCCTGGTGTGATTGCCTGTCCTCCCCGAACAGGTTAAGAGCACTCTTGATGTCCGACACTTGTTCCGTATCAAAACGTGGCTTATAATAATCACGGGCAAAACGGATGACACTGTGTACCGCCTTACGGAAGATGTCGCTCGTTTTGAGCAGCAGGAAGCTGAGACAACCGATGATATGGCTTTGCCATGCAATCCGGTTTCTAAGCCTTGTGGTTTCCTGTGCATGTTCCGTTTCCTTGCGGTTCAGTTCGGACCGGTGTTTGGCCTCCAGTTGCATCAGTTCACGGCTATGCTCGTTCTGTATAGTCTGGATTTTATCCTGCAACCGTTCGATGGTTTCCTCGTGCGTGGAAACCTCACAGCGCAAATCCTCTATTTCATTTTTCAGGGCTTTCGATTTTCCGGTAGCCCAGCCGACAGCGGCGTTCAGTAGCTCGCTTCCTTTTTCCCTATTCAGTCTGGAGCGTTTCTCGCTGATAGCCCTGTCAAGGTCTTCACTCTGCCGTTCCTTTTCATTTGCCTTTTCGATAAGGGCGTTGGTAATGCTTTCCGTTTCCTGCATCTTTTTGTTTGCCATTTCCAGCTGATGTTCCCGGTATTGCCTCGTGGCATCAAGCCGTTTCATTTCCTCCTTCTGCTTCCCAATGATAAAATCGTTCCGCTCCTGATGTTCCTTGCCCGTAACAGCCTTTGACTGCCCACGCTCCATCAGAAGTATGTCGGATGCCAGATTCTGCATTTCGGTCATATCCTCGTCATTGAGTTTGCGGCTCTTGCCTGTGTCATGGTTCATCCAGTCGAAAACGATATGGGCATGGTAATTCGGTTTGAACCATCTTTCGCCGACTTTGAAACTTTCCCTGTCTTCCGCTTCCGGCTGACCGCTCAGCCAGTGCCCCTCGTCCTTGTGCAGGAAGATCTGGAGAGGAGTGATGCCCCAGCGTCTCCGGCACTCTTCGCCAAACTTGCACACATCTGCCAGTGTCGTGTCCGGTCTGATGAGCAACACGCCCTCACGGATTGGCGAGCATCCAGCCACCTTGGTAATTTTCCCGTTCTTGCCTTTGCGTTCACGTTCCTTCTCCTGCATCGCACGGCCTGTCTTTTCCTTGACCATCCGCTTGATGTAGTCATAGTGCGCCTGCAGGTCGGGATTGCCGAAACCCGGGTTTATCCACTGCTCGTTACCGGCAGTCAGTTCGGGCACGATGTAGATTTGAGACTTGCCGATATTGCGCATGTACTCGGCAGTTCTCCGGTTATGAGCCCCGCTTGATGTGACTCTGCAGGGCTTGATATGTATGCTTGATTTTGTTGCCATATTCTTAAATTTTGATTCTGGTTGTCTGACTAAAGTTGTTAGCTGATGTCCGCTCATAACCGCACAGGGTTCTTAGGGGTGTAACCCATAAGCGGAGATTGCAAAGAGAGGGTCACTCTTTGCTCGGGGTTCTCAGGGGAGAAACGCCCTGAGTGGGTTCTTAGGGCAAAGTCCTGAGTGGGACGGGGCAAAGCCCAGCCCCTCGGGAGAGCCCACAACT
>JAXEBI010000022.1:0-12047 GCA_034094155.1 Phocaeicola sp. | reverse complement strand
AATTTTCTTTTGATACAAACTTAAAAAGTATCATATTTGCAGACAGATTTTTAGTATTAAAAGGTTTAAACAGAATTTTGAATTATAATGTTAAGTAAGAAAGTACTCTTTAGCGCATTGTTGGCAACCGGAAGCCTAAGTCTTTCGGCTCAATCAAGCACTAACTCTCCTTATACCAGATTTGGATTTGGTGATTTGTCCGACCAGATTTTTGCAGGTAATGCTGCGATGGGTGGAACAGGCTATGCATTGCGTTCCAACAGACATATAAACCCAATGAATCCGGCTTCCTATTCATCAGTCGATTCCTTGTCATTTATGTTTGATACAGGTTTCAGTCTGAAAAGTTCAAATTATGAAGAAGGAGGATTCAAATCGAATGCCAAAAACTCAAGTTTCGACTATCTGGCAATGCAGTTCAGATTGCACCCAAAACTTGGTATGGCTATAGGTTTTACACCTTATTCTACTGTAGGCTATAACTTCAGTGTTTCTGACAAAGTAAATGGAAACGAAGATGTAACAGTTGCCAATACATTTGTCGGTGATGGAGGTACAGGAGTTATTTTCGGAGGATTGGGATTCAAAATAATAGAAAACCTTTCAATTGGAGCAAACATTGGCTATCTTTACGGTAAGCATAAATATAGTACAACTGCCACATTAAGCAACGGTGGTGACTATACTATAAGATATAATAATATAAAATTCAACAGCTACAAACTTGATTTGGGACTACAGTATACACAGCCGTTGAATAAAGACAATAGCATTACTCTCGGACTATCGTACGGACTTGGACACGACTTGAACTGTACAGAAGTGAAGGGTATACAAATCACCGACGGTAGCAACTATTCTTCCAAGAAAGAAGAAAGTGTAGAAGACGGTTATGGAATTCCTACTACTTATGGTGTGGGATTATCATACAAATACAGGAATAATCTTACCGTTGCATTTGATTACTCATTACAAAAATGGTCGGAAGCTAAATACGATACAAAGCTCGGAATGTATAATGACAGAACAAGAATTGCAGCAGGTATTGAATATATTCCAAATAATCTGGGAAGAAGCTATCTGAAAAGAATAATGTATAGAGCCGGAGTTTATTACTGCTCACCATATATGAAAATACCAATAGGAGAAAGTCTGGTAGACGGAGCTAAAGAACTTGGAGTATCTGCTGGTTTAGGATTGCCTCTTACATTATTCCAGGGCAAATCAGTACTTAGTGTTACCGGACAGTATGTCAAACTTTCTGCAGGAGGAAGCAACCTTATGTCGGAAGACAGATTTGTACTGAAAATAGGTCTCACCATAAATGAAACATGGTTCATGAAGTGGAGAGTAAATTAATATGATTCGATTAATAGATGGTAAATTAAGCATATTACTCAGGTTTTTGTATCTTTAATGTAATAGTTGAAAGATATTTATTAACTTTGAGGCACTTATGAATTTAGGTTCATTTATTACATTTGGAACATTATTCATTTAAGACCCCAAAAATTGAAATTTAATATAACCACATAATTTATTATACCAAGATTACACAATAAACAATTAAATTAATATACGATGAGAATGAAGATGTTTACAATGCTGTGTGCACTATCATTAGGTACTACAGCTTCTTTTGCTCAGAAAGGAGTAGAAGACGGTTCTAGATTTGGACATGGCGAAGACAGTGTTCGCTGCCTGCAGAACATTAGTATTTATACTGAGTATGTAAAGACAGACAATTTTAAGGATGCCTATACACCTTGGAAAGCCGTATTTACAGAAGCTCCTATTGCACAGGTAGGTACTTATACCAATGGTGCAAAAATTCTTCGCGGCTTAATCCAAAGTTCAAAAGATGCAGCACAGCAAAAAGCTTATCTTGATGAACTTATGGCAGTTCACGACCAGCGTATCAAATACCTTGACCAGCTTAACAAACTTGTTAAAGTTAAAACTTCCAAAGGTTCTATCATTGGAATGAAAGCTCATGATTACATTGTTTTCGGTGGAAAGAATATTGATGTAAACAAAGCTTATGAAATGGCTAAAGAAGGAGTAGAACTTGAAAAGGAAAAATCAGACTATTTCATGTTCATGGACCTTATGGACGTTTCTGCACGTAAACTTAAAACTGATGACGCACACAAGGAACAGTTCATTCAGGACTATCTAACCACATCGGGATATGCTGATGCAGCATATAAAGCAGAAAAGAAGGAAAAGATGAAACAGCTTATGAAAACCACAAAAGATAATGTTGATGCTTACTTTATCAACAGTGGTGCTGCTTCTTGTGAAAACCTTCAGGCTATTTATGGTCCAAAAGTGGCTCAGAACAAGACTAACCTTGACTATTTGAAACAGGTTATTACTGTTATGCAACTTTTAAAGTGTACAGAAGAAGAAGCTTATTTTGAAGCTTCTGAAGCTGCTCATGCAATAGAGCCAACAGCCGCTACTGCTGCTGGATGCGGTTATATGTATTATAAGAAAGGTGACTTGGAAAAGAGTATAGGTTACTTTGACCAGGCTATCGAACTTGAACAGGATCCTTTGAAAAAAGCTGAGTATTGCTATAATGCAGGTGTTATTCTGTTCAGCAAAAAACAGCTTAGCAAAGCTAAACAGTACTGCAACAAGGCTATTTCATTCAACAACAATTATGGCGACGCTTACATTCTTATTGCTCAGATGTACGCATCAAGCCCTAACTGGAGTGATGAAGGTGCTTTGAACAAATGTACTTATTTCGCAGTTATCGACAAACTTCAGCGTGCAAAGAGTGTTGATCCAAGTGTAACTGACAAAGCTAACGAACTTATCAGAACTTACTCGGCTTATACTCCAAAGGATGAAGACTTGTTCTTCCTTGGTTTGAAGAAAGGTAACTCTGTAACTATCGGTGGATGGATTGGTGAAACTACAACTATCAGATAATACGTTTTATGTCATATAGACACAGGAACTTGAAATACAGAACAATTATAAGCATAACAGTTGCCATATGGGCAGCTGTTATGTTTCTTTTTTTGCCTTCGTGCGGAAGCAAAAAAAAAGAACTCGGCGCTGCAATCGATGAAAAGGATTCTCTACCCGACATGCATAGCACCGGGGTAACCTCATTTGTATCAGACTCAGGAATGATAAGATATAAAATCATAACAGAAGAGTGGCTCATTTTTAACCAGAAGAATCCTCCATACTGGGCTTTCGAAAAAGGGTTATATCTTGAGAAATTCGATACATTATTCAGAGTTGATGCAAGTATTAAAGCAGATACTGCATATTATCATGAACCTAAAAAAATATGGGAACTTAGAGGAAATGTGCATATACAGAACCAGCAAGGAGATAAATTCGATACCCAGCTTCTATTTTGGGACCAGGCCAAAGAAAGAATCTATTCCGACAAATTTATAAAAATAGAACAGGCAGACAAGATTCTAACCGGCTATGGATTTGAATCTAACCAGCAAATGACAGAATATGAAATTTTTACTCCGGAGGGTGTATTTACAGTAGAAGATACAGCACCGGCAGATACAACAAATATCAGACAATAAGATGGAAATTATCATAGAAATACTTATTTCAATGGCTTTTTCTGCTTTCTTTTCCGGAATGGAGATTGCCTTTGTTTCATCAAACAAACTGCGTTTCGAAATGGAAAAGACCAATACTCTGTCTACACGCATATTATCTAAATTCTACCAACATCCCAATAATTTCATATCAACAATGTTGGTGGGAAACAATATTGCTCTTGTAATATATGGTATCCTTATGGCAGAACTAATAGAAAAAAGAGTTCTTGCTAATATTATAAGTAACGAAGCTGTTATTGTAGCAATTCAGACAATAATATCAACTGCAATAATTTTACTTTCTGGCGAATTCATGCCTAAAACACTTTTCAAGATAAATCCTAATTTCACATTAAAGATTTTTGCAGTTCCTACATATATATTATATATAGTGCTTTATCCGATTAGCAGATTTTCATCGATTCTTTCTACAGGAATATTACGACTTACTGGAAAGCGTGTCAATAAAGAGGATACAGAAAAAGCATTTTCAAAAATAGACCTCGATTATCTTATTGAAAGTAGTATCGATGAATCGGATACAGAAAAAGATATAGAACCTGAAATAGAGATTTTCAGAAATGTTCTTGATTTTTCTAATATCAAGACTAAAGACTGTATGATTCCAAGAACAGAAATCATAGCTGTAGATATAGAAACTTCTAAAGAAGAACTGAGAAATACATTTGTAGAAAATGGTATCAGTAAAATCATTGTTTATAAGGAAGATATAGATAATATAATAGGTTATATACATTCGTCAGAAATGTTTAAGGCTCCAGAAAACTGGCAGAAGAACATAAGAACCATTCCTATAGTACCCGAAACGATGAGTGCTCAAAAGCTTATGAAACAGTTTATGCAGCAGAAAAGATCGTTGGCAGTAGTTGTAGATGAGTTTGGAGGAACCTCAGGTATTATTGCTCTCGAAGATTTAGTAGAGGAATTACTTGGAGATATCGAAGACGAACATGATAATAAAAATATAGTAGCAAAAGAAACGGGTGATAATGAATATATATTGTCGGGTAGAATGGAAATAGAAGAAATCAATGAAAAATTTGGTCTCGACTTACCAGAGAGCGACGATTATCAGACTTTAGGAGGACTAATTTTAAATGAATTCCAACGTATCCCAAAAGCTAAAGAAATCATTAATTTAGACAAATTTCAGTTCAAAATCATTAAAGTTACGTCAACAAAAATAGAATTAGTAAAGCTTAAAGTACTGAAATAAGCATTTTTTTTAGCAGAAAATAGCTTCTGAAAAACATTTTTCGTATCTTCGTGCGCTAATTACAGAAAAACAATAAACAAAAAATAATAAATTTAAATGGCAACTTTACAAACTATTAGAAGCAAAGGACCTCTTTTGGTCATTGTAATTGGTCTTGCCCTTTTTGCATTTATCGCCGGTGATGCCTGGAAAATACTCCAGCCTCATCAAGGGAAACAAGACGTCGGAGCTGTTAATGGAGAGACATTATCTGCTCAGGATTATCAAAAATTAGTAGACGAATACACTGAAGTCATTAAACTGACTAATGGTCTGACTTCACTTACTGAAGCTCAACTGGCAAGTGTTAAGGATCAGGTATGGCAGTCGTACGTTAACAATCAACTTATAGCAGCAGAAGCTGAGAAGTTAGGTCTTACTGTTACAGACGCTGAAATCGAGGCTATAATTGATGAAGGTACTCATCCTATGCTGATGAACACTCCTTTCCGTAACCCACAGACAGGAGCTTTCGATAAAGATATGTTGAAGAAATTCCTGGTCGACTATGCTAATATAGGCTCAAGCCAGATGCCAGCACAGTATGCGGAATATTATCAGACAATGGGTAATTTCTGGAAATTTATAGAAAAGACATTAAGACAGTCTACTCTTGCAGAAAAATACCAGAATCTTATAGCTAAATCCCTTATCGCTAATCCAGTTTCTGCAGAAGATGCTTTTAAATCTCGCACAGAACAAAGTGACATGCTAATTGCAGCTGTTCCATATTCTTCTATCAACGATTCTATAGTAAAGGTTTCTGATGATGAAATAAGAAAACTTTATGACAGTAAGAAAGAACAGTTCAAGCAGTTGGCAGAAACACGTAATATACGTTATGTTGACGTTCAGGTATTGCCTTCTGATGCAGATAGAAAAGATGTATTGGATGAGGTAACAGAATATAGTACACAATTGGCTAATACAAATGCAGACTATTCTGCATTTATCCGTACAACAGGCTCTTCTGTTTCTTATTCTGACATACCTGTAAACAAATCGGTACTTCCATCTGATGTAGTAGCTCGCCTTGACTCTATTGGTATGAATGAAGTATATGGTCCATACTATAATCAGACTGACGATTCTTACAATGCATTCAAGATTATAGCTAAAGTAAGCGCCCCTGACTCAATTCAGTTCCGTCAGATACAGGTATATGCTGATACAGAAGATAAGACAAAAACTCTTACAGACAGTATCTATGATGCTATAAAGGGTGGAGCACAATTCGAAGAAGTTGCAAAAGTATATGGTCAGACCGGTGAAGCTACATGGGTTAGCGCAAGAAGCTGGGAAGGTGCACAACTTAACGCTGAAAATGTTGAGTTCATCAATACTCTTATCAATCAGCCTACAAAAGAAATATCTAAAATAAAGGTTGGCCAGGCAAACATTATCCTTCAGGTTATGGATAAGAAGAGTATGCAGGATAAATATAAAGTGGCTGTTGTAAAACGTAATGTAGAATTCAGCAACGATACTTATAACGAGGCATACAATAAATTCAGCCAGTTTGTGGCACAGAGCACAACTATTGATGAACTTGAAAAGAATGCCGAAGAAAACGGTTATACAGTGATTCCTCGCAGCGACTTCTCTTCTGCAGAACATTATGTTGGTGGCGTGCCTTCTACAAAAGAAGCTATCCGCTGGATTTTCAGTGCAAAAGAAGGTCAAGTATCTCCACTTTATGAATGTGGTAACAATGACCATATCATGGTTGTAGCTTTGGAAAAGATTAATCCAGAAGGATATCGCAACATCAACTCTGTAGCCGACATGCTCCGTTCTGAAATCAGACGCGACAAGAAGGCAGAAATGATTATGGCTGATATGAAATCTTGTACTTCTATTGATCAGGCTAAAGCTGTGAAGAATGCTGTAAGCGACTCTATCAAACGAGTAACTTTCGCTGCTCCTGCTTATGTTTCAATAACAAGAGCGAGTGAGCCGGTTATCGGTGCAGTTGCAGCTAAAACAGCAGTTAATGCTACAAGCGCACCTGTGAAGGGTAATGCCGGTGTTTATATGGTACAGGTTATCAGCAAGGATAAAGGAACAGAAGAGTTCAATGAAAAGAACGAAGAAACTTCATTGAATAACATGTATTCACGCTTTGCAAGCCAGTTTATCAACGACTTGTATCAGAATGCAAAGGTTGTTGACAACCGTTATCTGTTCTTCTGATGCATTAATCTGATAAGAAACTGATTTGGATATATATTAATAAATGAATATAAAATCCGATAATTTTTATATTTAAAGATAAAAAAGACAGAGTCTGAATAGTTAAACAGACTCTGTCTTTTTTTGTATAAAATCTATCCTATCTAATAATATGCACATAATATTTCCATCATTAACACCAAACACTAATACATAAAAAATACTCCTTAACTTAATATAATACAAACAATCACAAGCAATAAAATATTTTATATTTTAATCATTTTTTATTTGAAAATCATTATAAAAGAATAATTTTGCATTTATACATTATTAATTTAAACCTTTGAATCATGAAAAGACAAAAACTACTATCCCCTATTATGGGTCTGGCTATTGCAGCATGTTTTACATTAAGCTGTTCTGAAGAGAATACTAAAAACAATGATGACAACGGACAAAGTACTCCGTCTGGAGTAACCCTTGAAACACAACTCGCAAATTCTTTTGCCAAAGAAGTACTTGAATACTACTATTACTGGAACGAAGAAATAGCAAACGACCTTAAGAGACTTGATCCTGAGACAAATAGTGATCCAATATCTACAGTTAACGAAATTAGATACCATCAGGGTGACAAGGAAATAGATAAATGGACAATGCTTACCAATAACATGGATGAATTTACAAGCAGTGTAGGCGGAGTTTCCACTACATACGGATTACTCCTATGGTATACAGATACAGCAACTCCGACAATGAGTGTTTTGCCGCAATTTGCTTTGTTTACGAAAACAGTCCGGCGGCAAAAGCAGGACTTAAAAGAGGAGACTTGATATATGCAATAAACGGTAACACTCTTACTACAGATAATTTCACTGATTTATATTATACCTCAAGCATTGAACTATCTCTGGCAAAACTCGATGGAAATACAGTTGTACCAACAGGTAAGAAAGTAAAAATGAACGCTGTTGAAATGTACGAAAATCCAATAATATGCGATTCTATTTATGAATTCAACGGGAAAAAAGTCGGATATCTGGCATATACAAGTTTTGACCTGAATTCCATTCCTCAACTTATAGAAATAAGCAAGAAATTTAAGGCTGAAGGTATAAAGGAATTGGTTTTAGACTTAAGGTATAATGGTGGAGGTTACGTTATAACAGAATCTGCGATGGCATCAATGTATGCACCTCAGGCAGCCGTAACAAACAAAGAAATCTTCGAAAAAGAGGATTATAATGATTTCATGACTGAACTGATTGAAAAAGAAGGTGGAAGTACTGTAACACGATTCAGTACAGAATATAACTTCAGTAATAACGGACAGAATGTTTCATTAAGCACAAAAGACGCCAATATAGGACTAGAAAAGATATATGGTATAATAACATCAAATTCTGCTTCTGCATCGGAAGCGTTGCTTGGAGGACTTATGCCATACATGGATGTGGAGCTTATTGGGAACCAGTCTCATGGGAAATATTGCACAGGATGGATGCTTGCAGCCGAAGATGCTTATCAGAAAGTTCCTGAAGAAATAAAGAACTGGGGAATTTACGTTATGGTAAGCGTATACAAAAATGCCAATGATGAAACACCTTGCATGCCGGACGGAATGATTCCTGATGTAAAAGCAGAAGATAATCCTTTGCAAGTCACACAAATCGGCGATATAAATGAGGATATGTTAAAAACTGCGCTACAACAAGCTGGTATGGTATACGAAGGCAGCGAAAAACAAGACAGCAGAACTTTTACACAGTCTTTCAAATCTCTGCCAATGAAGAGAAATGCCAACTTCGGAAAGAGAATTATTCTGCCTGAAAAACAGATTCTGCAACTTAACCGGAAATAAACGGTTGATAAATAAAAATGAAATGATTAAATGATTGAAAATAAATAACCGCAATAAGGAGCATTATATTGAAAAACTTCAATTCTGCTCCTTATTGCGGTTTTATAAAATACATCATCATCAAATTAATACATAAATCTGATACCTGGTAGAATAAACCACAGGAGTAAGACTTAAATATCCACTTAATATTTTGCCTTCATCATCAAGCCTTAACGGATAAGAATCCATCAACTCATTATGATGTTTTATGGCATCACCATCGTTATGGAAATATTCCACAATATATTTTCCTATAGAATGAGAAGCTACATATCTGTCAAAAAAGATCCGTGATACAACTCCCATATTCATTCTTAAGTTAATTTCCACACATGGATGAATATAAAAGCAGTGTGTATCATCCAACTTACATACCATCATATCAACCCCCAAATATCCTACATAATCACCCTTTATAAGCTCCTTAAGAGAAAATAAAAGCTTATTCTTCACATAAGATATTAAATCATTACTTATATATTTTGTAAGAAAAGACTCTATATTATCATCAGACATAAGTATATTCTGTTTATAATTACCATGAGAGTCGGTCTCAAAAAGCGAATAACCGCAGAAACTAACTCCTCCATCAGCATACGAAAAGAATTCCATGGCAAAATCACAAACCTTATCGTATAAAGGCTCTACCACAATGCAACCCTGATTTCTGATAATACGGGAAATCCATCCCAAACTGTTTGGATCTACATTATTATTTAATAATGAAGATGACGACAACTTGAGCAAACCTCTTCCACTACCCGACCATGGTGATTTGAGAATAACATCCGTACCTAATGATTTCGAAATTCTGATAGCTTCATCAACAGTATATGCAGAAAAAGCCTCACCAAACAGATCTACAGACGAAAGGATTTCACTACATCTTTGCCTGCTCGACAAGAACCTTATTCTATCAAGATCTACCTCCAATCTCCCTTCTGCAAATGCAAATCCATTATACACTTTACCATCCACAACCGAAGAATTAATTTTGTGACACAATGCCGGATCCCATCCCCAAGGACATAGAATATTAGAAGAAAAATCAAATGTAAAATCATTCTCAGAAAATTTTCTAAAATGCGAGGTCTGGTCTATAAAAGCATCCAATTTAGTCGGATCATTCACTTTTACGACCGAGTCCGGCAAAGAATACCAAACAGGAAGAAAGCTGAGATCATCCGACATTTTATATATTTCGCCAGGCATTTTATAATATCGTGAAAAATTAGCCAAAGCCATATCATGGTCAGGATTGAAAACATACAGAAGGCTGTTTTCAGACAAATGTATATTATGGGCATTGCCTTGAATTATAGATTTATTTAAATACATACAAATAGAAAATTAAAAATAAAGATAAACTATAAACTGAATTTTTGCTATCTCCAGTTTGCAATATTAGTAAGTATTCGTATCTTTGCAACAAAGATAAAGAATATTCATGGAAGCTTTTTATAGAACGCACTGTTATTTGGTGGAACATACCAATGCACCCGTCAGAAGAGACCTTATGGACGAAATTGACTGGAATGCCAAGCTCATTGGTATTAAAGGAACACGAGGAGTAGGAAAAACCACTTTTCTTCTGCAGTATGCAAAAGAAAAGTATGGATTAGACCGTTCTTGTCTCTTTGTGAACATGAATAATTTCTATTTTTCAAAAACAAGCCTTGTAGACTTTGCCGGAGAATTTATAAAAAGAGGAGGCAAAGTTCTTCTTATTGACCAGGTATTCAAACTCCCCGACTGGAGTCATGCCCTACGTACATGCTACGACAGATATCCTAATCTGAAAATCGTATTTACAGGCTCATCTGTTATGCGACTCAAAGAAGAAAATCCGGAACTGAACGGAATCGTAAAGTCGTATAACCTCAGAGGATTTTCTTTTCGTGAGTTCCTGAATCTTCAAACTGGCAATCATTTCTCAAGATTCACCCTCGACGACATCATCAATAACCATGAGCATATTGCTAAAACAATACTGCCTCATGTCAATCCTACAAACTACCTGCAGGATTATATTCATCATGGATTCTATCCTTTTTTCCTCGAAAAAAGAAATTTCTCGGAAAATTTACTGAAAACAATGAATATGATGGTTGAAGTAGATATTCTTCTTATAAAACAAATTGAGCTGAAATATCTGTCGAAAATAAAAAAATTATTATATTTGTTGGCAGTTGACGGTCCTGGTGCTCCCAATGTCAGTCAGCTGGCAGAAGAAATCCAGACTTCGCGCGCCACAGTGATGAATTATATCAAATATCTTGCCGACGCACGACTTATAAACATGGTCTACCCTAAAGGTGAATCTTTCCCTAAGAAACCTGCCAAGATAATGATGCACAACACCAATCTTATGTATAGCATCTATCCTGTTAAGGTTGAAGAGCAGGATGTGCTTGAAACATTCTTTGTAAACTCACTTTGGAAAGACCATAAAATAAATAAAGGAGAAAAAGGTACATCTTTTTTGGTTGACAATAATTTGCATTTCAGAATATGTGCAGAAGGATGTAAGTTCAAGACTAATCCCAATGTATACTATGCAATGCATAAACTTGAGCTTGGACATGGAAACCAGATACCATTATGGCTTTTCGGTTTTTTATACTAAACTCAAACTAAACAAGGTAAATTTCTGCTATTTAAATGACATTTACTTGTTTAATTATATCCAATTGCGATAACAATCAGAAATGTACTGCAAGATTTCGCTTTTATTCGTTTTGCACGTAACATCAAAAACCGAAATATACCAAAAGCAAGATTATAAACTTACTAAGGATTTATTATTAACTAATTATAATTAGTAATTATATGACTAAACAAAAAAAATTTATCACATGTGATGGTAATCAGGCTGCAGCACATATCTCTTATATGTTCTCAGAAGTTGCAGCTATCTATCCTATCACTCCATCTTCTACAATGGCTGAATATGTAGATGAATGGGCTGCCGCAGGACGTAAAAACATCTTCGGCGAAACAGTTCTTGTTCAGGAAATGCAATCAGAAGGTGGTGCAGCTGGTGCTGTTCACGGTTCTCTTCAGGCTGGTGCATTGACAACTACTTATACTGCTTCTCAGGGTC
>JAXEBI010000021.1:0-37963 GCA_034094155.1 Phocaeicola sp. | reverse complement strand
GAGCTATCCGGTTTTGGATGTAAAGAAGTGGGGACTGAACATGATATACAATCTTAAGGATTAATGAAACATCGGCCTTATTCCACTTCCTGATGTTGTAAGTTTATACAAAATTATAATTATAAATTAATATACAATGTGATAATCCTCAATGGATAGATATATTATATTGAATATTTTGCTTATTTAAAACTATAAATATACTTCGTCAATATATAGCATTGGATTTATTATTATTTAATTTCTGATAAAACTTTTAGTTGTTATTTTATAATTTAGTTGTTTATGAATCGTGATTTTATACATCAAAACAGAGGTTTTATACATTTTCTTTATTATTGATAACCTCTAACTTTGCACAAAGGAATGATTGTGATTTTTTTAATATTTTTATATGTTTTTGATTGACAGTTGATTATTATGATACTAAAAGTGGTATATGAATTAAATATAAATTAATTTATGTGTGTTTTATATGAGTTTTGATTTGTGTGATTAATATTTTATGATATAAAAATATTACAAATATACTCAAGTCATATATTATGAAAAAATATTACCTATTTATAATAAATTAGTTAACTTAAACTCTTATGAAAGAACAAAGGAAAAAAAATCTGGCCCGTTTTATTATGGGAGGAATGGCATTGTCATCATGTTTGTGTGTGTTTCCTTTAAATGCTTCAGGTATTCAGAATTTAAATTCAGAAGCATTTCTGTCTGTAAATCAAACTATAAAAATCAGTGGTTTGGTTAAAGATGCTACAGGAGAGCCTATTATTGGTGCTAATGTTAAGGTCTTGGGTACTACCCTTGGTACTATTACTGATTTAGATGGAAAGTTTTCTTTAGATGTACCATCAAATGCAAAATTAGAGATATCGTATTTGGGATATACTTCTGTAAATGTTCAAATAGATTCTCGTACAGAATACAACATAGTTCTTAAAGAGGATACTCAGACTCTTCAAGAAGTTGTAGTTGTAGGTTTCGGTACTCAGAAAAAGGTAAATCTTACAGGTTCTGTTGGTACCGTAGACAGTGAGGTATTGGAATCTCGTCCGGTTCAAAATGCAGTTCAGGCTTTACAGGGTGCAGTTCCCGGACTTCAAATCACTACGTCAAGTGGTGCTCTTGATAATAAGATGTCAATGAATGTACGTGGTACTGCTACAATAGGTGACGGATCATCTGGTAGTCCTCTTGTATTGATAGATGGCATGGAAGGTGATATTAATTCTATAAACCCCCAGGATATAGAGAATATATCAGTATTAAAGGATGCAGCAGCTTCTTCAATTTATGGATCACGTGCTCCATTTGGTGTAATACTCGTAACCACTAAATCGGGAAAGAAAGGTAAGATGTCAATCTCTTACAATAATAATTTCAGATATGGTAAGCCTATTACTATGCCAAAGCAGATGGATTCATACACGTTTGCTACTTTCTATAATGATGGGTGTTTAAATAACGGAACAGGTGCTTATTTTACTCCTGAACATTTACAGAGAATCAAAGACTATCAGAATGGAGTTTTGAACGAGTCTTTACAAGCCAATGGTGACTATTGGGCAGACGGATATGCAGGAGGTAATGCCAATACCGACTGGTATGATGTCATTTATAGAGACTGGACATTCTCTCAAGAACATAATGTGAGTGCTAATGGTGGCAGTGAAAAGATTAGCTACTATTTATCTATGAACTATCTTGATCAGAATGGACTTATGGAGTTCAACCAGGATACATATAATAGATATACTACTACAGCTAAAATTAATGTACAGCTAACTGATTGGGCGAAAGTTAACTATAGCAATCGTTTTACTCGCGAGGACTTTGGCCGTCCGTCTCATCTTACTAATAGTTTGTATCGAGATTTAGCCCGTCAGGGATGGCCAACTCTCCCGGTATACGACCCTAACGGTTATATGTTTTATTCTCCATCTCCAGTATTACCTTTGAGAGATGGTGGTAGAGATAAAACTCAGACAGATAACGTATATCAGCAAATTTCACTTATATTAGAACCAATCAAAAATTGGATAACTCATGTTGATGTCAATTATAGAATACAGTCTGTAAATCGTCATTGGGATACTCAGACTTTATATAATCATGATGTTAATGGTAATCCTTATGTTATCAGCTATTATTCAGATTCTGAGGCTCATGAAGATAACTGGAAAGAAAACTATTTGAACATTAATGCCTATACCGAGTATTCTCACTCATTGGAATCAGGCCATAATTTTAAAGGAATGATAGGTTTCCAGGCTGAAGAATTGAACAAATCGGAATTTGGAGCAACAAGAAAAGGCTTGATCGTTCCAAGTCTTCCAGAACTTGATATAACTACGGGATTGGATAATAGTGGAACTCCTGTGTCTCCATCTGTAAATGGTGCAAGATACTCTTGGGCTACAGCTGGTTTCTTTGGCCGTATAAATTATGATTATAAAGGAAAGTATCTGATGGAAGTCAATTTGCGTTATGATGGAACATCTCGTTTCAGACGTGATCAAAGATGGAATCTTTTCCCTTCTTTCTCTTTAGGATGGAATGTTGCTCATGAAGAGTTCTGGGAACCTTTGTCAGATATTATCGGAACATTGAAATTGAGAGGATCTTATGGTGAATTGGGTAATCAGAATACCAATTCATGGTATCCTACATATAGAACATTAGGAGTTTATGCAAGTAGTGGTTCATGGATTCAGAACGGCCTGAAACCAAATACAGCATCTGTTCCTGGTTTGATAAGCTCGACACTTACATGGGAAAGGGTTAAGAACTGGAATATAGGTGTTGATTTTGGTGCCTTCAACAATAGATTGACAGGTTCTGTTGATGTCTTTAACAGAAAGACTATTGATATGGTAGGACCAGCTCCGGAACTTCCTACTATTTTAGGAATGTCTGTGCCTAAAACAAATAATACAGACTTGGAAACTTATGGTTTTGAATTTAATATAGGATGGAATGACAGATTGAGCAACGGTTTTGGCTATAGTGCTAAATTTATTCTTTCTGATTCCCAGACAAAGATAACACGATATCCAAACCCAACTAACACTTTGAGTAAATATAAGAGTGGTGAAATGATGGGTGATATCTATGGTTATGAAACAATAGGTATTGCAAAGTCGAGAGAAGAAATGGAACAGCACTTAGCTTCTCTTCCTAACGGTGGACAGGATGCCATTGGTAATAAATGGGATGCTGGAGATATTATGTATAAAGATTTAAACGGTGATGGTAAAATTGATGGAGGAGGCAATAAATATGATGATATGGGTGACCGTAAGAAAATCGGAAACAATACACCTCGATATCAGTTTGGTTTAGACTTTTCTGCCGATTTTAAAGGCTTTGACTTCAGAGCGTTTTTCCAGGGTGTGATGAAACGTGATTATTGGCAAGGTAGCTCATATTTCTGGGGTATAGGAAACAGCGGAATCTGGCATTCGACAGGTTTTGTTGAGCATGTTGATTATTTCCGTGCCGAACCATCTAATGATTTGCCTGCTAATTTAGATTCTTATTATCCGAGACCTATTTTTGATTCAGGTAAAAACAATCAGGTTCAGACAAGATATTTGCAGAATGCTGCATATATACGTTTGAAGAACATTCAGTTAGGTTATACTCTGCCTTCATCTCTGACAAATAAGTTTGGAGTATCTAAATTACGCTTCTTTGTTTCCGGTGAGAATTTATGGACGGGAACATCTCTTTCATCAATATTCGACCCTGAAACAATCAGCGGTGGTGATGGCAGTAATGGTAATGCGTATCCGTTATCAAAGACAATATCATTTGGATTAAGTGTTAATTTATAATTTAAAGATTGTATACAATGAAATATTTAAATATATCTATCCTTTTGTCAGGAATAGCTTTATCTGGATGTTTGACATCTTGTAATGATTTTTTGGACAGAGAGCCTTTAGCTTCCGTTTCTCCAGAATATTATCTAGTTGAGGAATCTCAGTTGGCTGCTTATGCAAACCAATTATACTCGAATATTTTACCTGGTCATTCTTATGGATATGGCCTTTTCGGTGAAGATAGTAATACAGATAATCAGGCTTATTTCGATTATAATAATAGATTTGTTCCGGGACAATGGAAAACTTCCCAATCGGCAAGTTCTTCTTATGAATTTTCCAATATTTACAGTTGTAACTACTTCTTAGAAAATGTTTTACCAAAGTATGAGGCAAAACAGATAAATGGATCAGATGCCAATATACGTCATTATATTGGTGAGGTTTATTTTCTAAGGGCGTATGAATATTTTAAAAGATATCAGGAGTTGGGAGATTTTCCAATTGTAAGTGCTACACTTCCGGACCAGATGGAAGCTCTAATAGAAGCAAGTAAACGTTCACCTAGAAATGAAGTAGCCAGATTTATCCTTTCAGATTTGGATAAAGCTATAGAGATGATGAAAACTGTTCAAGGTACAAAGAAAACACGCTTAAGTTATGAAGCTGCTTTATTGTTAAAATCTAGAGTGGCTTTGTTTGAGGGTACTTGGCTGAAGTATTTTAAAGATACTCCATTTGTTCCTAATGGTCCGGACTGGCCTGGAAAGTCTAAGGATTATAATGCAAATTATGAATTCCCTACAGGTAGTATTGACAAGGAAATAGATTATTTCTTAGGTCAGTCTATGGACGCGGCTAAGAAACTGGCTGATAAAGTAGTTTTGGTTGAAAACACAGGAGTTGTCCAGCAGTCTCCTTCTGAACCTGTTAATCCATATATGGATATGTTTGGTGATGAAGATATGTCCGATTATAGTGAAGTCATTTTATGGAGGGCATATAGTAAGGCATTGGGAATTTTGCATAATGTTGTAGTTGCAGCACAGCATGGTAACTATGGAACTGGTGCTACTCGTGGACTTGTAGAGAGTTTCTTGATGTCAAACGGTTTACCGATTTATGCAGCAAATAGTGGATATCATGGAGATGAAACAATTGCCGATGTAAGAAAGGACCGTGATTCACGACTTTCTATTTTCTTGAAGGAACCGGGACAGAAAAATATTTTGTTTGAATCTCCAGAAGGCGACCATGCTGTTCCTGTTGAACCATATCCTGTAATTTTAAATAGTAACCCTGAAAAAGGTTATTCTACAGGTTATGCTTTGCGTAAGGGAAATAACTATGACCAGAAATATTGTGCAAATGTAGCAAACTATACAGGTGCTTTAATTTTCAGAGGAACAGAAGCTTTATTGAATTACATTGAAGCTTGTTATGAAAAGAACGGAAGGCTGGATGCTACTGCCAACAACTACTGGACTCTTATCCGCCAGCGTTCACATGTTGATACAGACTTTAATAAAACAATATCTGCAACAGATATGTCTAAAGAGGCACTCAATGACTGGGGCGCATATTCGGCAGGTAAATTGATTGATCCTTTCCTGTATAATATTCGCAGGGAAAGAAGATGTGAACTTATGGCTGAAGCTCTAAGATGGATGGATCTTAAGAGATGGAGAGCTATGGATCAAATGATTGATACTCCTTATCATATTGAAGGTTTTAAACTTTGGGGTACTATGCAAAACTGGTATAAGAATGAAGACGGATCTTCCAATTTGGTTTATGGTATGGATAATCCTAATTCAAATGTTTCATCACCAGATAGAAGCCTTTATTTAAGACCTTATGAAAAGGTAAGTAATTCATTGGCAAAAGATGGTTATAGATGGGCTATGGCTCACTATTTGAGTCCTCTTGGAATTCAGCAATTTGATATAACCTCTAATGGTGGTGGAGTAGATGCTTCTCCTTTGTATCAGAATCCATATTGGCCAGTTGAACCTAACTTGCCTCCATTGAAATAATGTTTTAATATTTATGGTGTCACCCCCCCAAGATAAAGTGTTTTTTATTGCAAGGGGGTGATATCTTTATTTTGTTTGTATTGTAAACTTTAAACTGATTATTTATGTCTTCTAAAGGTTTGACCATACGTTTTTTATTTGTCATATTGTCTGCTTTTGTTTTCTTTTCTTGTACTGATAGTAAACCGGGAAAATTTGAGATTGGTAATGGTACATTTTTACTTAATGGTGATTCGATGGTAGTAAAAGCTGCTGAAATACATTACCCCCGTATTCCGGAACCATATTGGGAACATCGTATTCTATCTTGTAAGGCTTTGGGCATGAATACAATTTGTCTGTATGTCTTTTGGAACTTACATGAACAGGAAGAAGGTAAATTTGATTTTACCGGCAATAAAGACATAGCAAAATTCTGTAAACTGGCACAAAAACATGGTATGTATGTCATTGTTCGTCCCGGTCCTTATGTATGTGCGGAATGGGAAATGGGAGGTCTTCCGTGGTGGCTTCTTAAAAAGAAAGATATCAAGCTTCGTTCATTGGATAATTATTTTATGGAAAGAGTAGGCCTTTTTATGAAAGAGGTGGGTAAGCAGTTGGCTGATCTTCAGATTACTCGCGGGGGAAATATTATAATGGTCCAGGTAGAAAACGAGTTTGGTGCTTATGGTGAGGATAAACAATATATTGCAGCCATACGTGATATAGTAAAAAAATCAGGATTTACAGATGTTCCGTTGTTTCAATGTGACTGGAGTTCTACGTTCCAGATAAACGGCCTGGATGATTTGCTGTGGACTATTAATTTTGGTACCGGGGCTAATATAGAACAACAGTTTGCCAATCTTAAGAAAGCCCGTCCGGAGACTCCTCTCATGTGTAGTGAATTCTGGAGCGGATGGTTTGACCACTGGGGAAGAAAACATGAAACACGTGATGGAGCTGTGATGGTTAACGGTATAAAAGATATGCTTGACCGTAATATATCATTCAGCTTGTATATGGCTCATGGAGGTACTACATTTGGATGGTGGGGTGGTGCCAATAATCCTGCATATTCTGCTATGTGTAGTTCATACGATTATGATGCTCCTATAAGTGAGGCAGGTTGGACAACACCAAAATATTTTCAATTACGTGAGATGTTACAGAAATACACCCCGAATGGAGAAGTATTGCCCGAACCTCCAGCTCCATATCCTGTAATTGAAATTCCAGCAATAACAAAATGGGATGTAGCTCCTTTGTTCGAGAATCTTCCTGAATGCAAATCAACTGAGGATATAAAACCTATGGAGGAATTTGATCAGGGATGGGGAACTATTTTGTATAGAAATATTCTTGATGAGGAAATATCCGGTACACTTCATATTGATGAAGTTCATGACTGGGCGCAAGTATATGCTGATGGTAAGCTCTTGGGACGTTTGGACCGTCGTCGCGGTGAATTTACACTTCATCTTCCATCTCCGCTTAAGAAAGGCACTCAACTTGATATCCTTGTTGAGGCTATGGGGCGTGTAAACTTTGATCAGTCAATTCATGACCGTAAAGGTATTACCAGAAAGGTGGAAGTTATTTCCGGTGAAAAATCTTTGGAACTAAAAAAATGGTCTGTTTATAATTTGCCTCCATTTTATGAGTTTGTAAGTGACAAGAAATATCAAACCGGAAATAAGATTGATGGGCCGGCTTATTATCGTGCGACATTTGATCTTGAAAAAGTAGGTGATACATTTCTTGACATGCAGACTTGGGGTAAAGGTATGGTTTGGGTTAATGGACATGCTATGGGACGTTTTTGGGAAATAGGACCTCAGCAGACTCTTTATATGCCAGGATGCTGGTTGAAAGAAGGTGAGAATGAAATCATAGTTCTTGATCTTCTTGGTCCATCAGAAACCAAAGTTATAGGTCTGACCAAACCTATTCTTGATATGCTGAGAAACAAAGCGCCAGAGACTCATCGTAAAGAAGGACAATGTTTGGATCTTTCACGTGAAAAACCTGTTTGCTCAGGAGTATTTACTAAAGGTAACGAATGGCAGGAGGTTAGATTCAAACAGCAGGCGAAAGGTCGCTTTTTCTGTATTAATGCTTTGTCTGGATATGATGAAAATACTGTTATTGCTATTGCTGAAATGGATGTTTTGGGTAAGGATGGCAAGCCTGTCCCAAGAGAAAAATGGAAGATATTATATGCTGACAGTGAAAACACCAGAAATGGAAACAGAACAGCTGATAAAATATATGATTTACAGGAAAGTACTTATTGGCAAACTGTTGATAAAATAAAATTTCCACATAATATCGTAATTGATTTGGGGAATGAGTATGAAATAACAGGATTCCGTATGCTCCCTCGAGCAGAAGAAGGTGTACCGGGTATGATAAAAAAATATTCGGTATATGTGAATTCTAATGGCTTTAAATACTGATTTCTTGATTAGTAGGCAGTGTATATTGGCGGAATTGAATGATAAAAAATTCAATTCTGCCAACATTCATTTTTTTATGTACTATTACTATACAATCAAAATTGTTGATATTAGATGATATTATTATTGAACTTATGAAGTCTAAAGCAATTATTTTTATATGTTCTTGTTTTTGTTTGTGTACTGTTCATGCCAGACAGAAAATCTCAGATTTCGATATATTAAATTCACCTCAAGCTTTTAACAAATCTGATGTAAATTTATCTCTTTCAGAAAAAGAATCAGGTGTATCAGATGAAGATTGGGATAATATGAAATCAAAACTTAGCAGGCTTCCGGTTTCTGATTATCCATCAATGAAACGAAGTGATACTGACTGGCTCTTGTCGCCTTACAGTTATAAGGCAGAGGTCAAGGCTGGTTCAGACGGAAAGTCTATAGTGATATCTAATGGTCTTATAGCTCGTGTATTCAGAATTATTCCTAATCTCGCAACTGTTGATATTGTAAACCAAATGTCGGGTGAGAATATGTTAAGAGCGGTAAGCAGTGAGGGAGAGATTACTGTTGATGGCAAAACATGGCATCTTGGAGGATTGGAAGGACAGCCTGAGCGGGGATATCTCAAACTGGACTGGATAGATGCGATGACAGTTGCTGACCATTCTTTTATAGTTAAAGATTTTGAAGTATCAGATTCTATACACTCTTTGGAATGGGCAAAGAAACGATGGGCTTTGAATAAGGAACTTCCAACCGGCAAATCATTGACTTTTACAATGTATGGAACAGAAGAAATGTCTGATATCAGAGTGAAACTTCATTTTGATATATATGACCATGTGCCTGTGATAAGAAAGTATCTTGAGATATATAATGATGGTGACAAGTCTGTGAATCTTAATTCTTTCAAACTTGAACATTTGTTTTTTGCCGAACCGGAATCTACCGAAGGTGATATGTCCAAACGTTATCTTCCAAATATTCATATTGAAAGTGACTATACTATGGGAGGTAATTTCTGGGAGTATACCGGCGACAGAACTGAACACTGGACAACAGACAAGGAATATACATCTCAATGTAATTATGATTTGAATACCTTGTGTACATTGGACGTATATAATGAAACTGGTCCGGATATTGAAATAACTCATGATGCTCCTTTTTGCTCATATAAAGTATATGAAATGCCTATAGATTCATACGACCGTGAAAGAAAAGGTTTATTCCTCCGCCGCTTCTATCGTACTATAGCTCCTTGGACAACTGAGAATCCTATTTTTATGCATCTTACTACTATTGATGAAGAAAAGGTTAAAAGAGCTGTCGATCAGTGTGTGGAGACTGGCTATGAAATGATAATTCTTTCTTTTGGTTCCGGAATGAATGCAGAAACGACAGATGAAAATCATATATCATATATAAAGTCTTTGGTTGATTATGCAAACAGCAAAGGAATAGAGATGGGTGGGTATTCTCTACTGGCAAGTAGGTGGATAAGTGATGAGGTAGATGTTATCAATCCTTCAACTGGGAAACGTGGAGGAGCGAGATTCGGCTCTTCTCCATGTCTGTGCAGTCAGTGGGGTGTTGATTATCTGAAAAAAATCAGGAACTTCTTTGAGAAAACCGGTTTGACTTTATTGGAGCATGATGGCTCATATCCTGGTGATGTGTGTGCTTCTACAAGTCATAAGTATCATAAGGGACTTAATGATTCACAGTGGAGACAGTTTGAACTTATACGCAGTCTGTATCACTGGTGTCTTTCAGAGGGAATATCTTTAAATGTTCCGGATTTTTATTTTTTGAATGGGTCTAATAAAACAAGTATAGGATATCGTGAAGTAAACTGGTCGTTGCCAAGAGAACGTCAGCTTATACACAGTCGCCAGGTAAACTATTCGAATACATTCGACCGTATGGCTTCCTCATGTTGGTCTTTTGTGCCTTTGGTTGAATATCATGGTGGTGGAGCTGCTGCTACACTGGAGCCGTTGAATGAACATCTCGAGACCTATTATCAGATAATGATGGGTAATTATGGAGCAGGAGTTCAGGCTTGTTATCGCGGGCCAAGGCTTTATGATACAGATGAGACTAAGGCTTGTGTAAAGAAAGTTATAGAATGGTACAAACATTATCGTGATATCCTTAACAGTGATATGATACATTTGCGCAGGCCTGATGGTAAGGACTGGGATGGATTTATACATGTTAACCCCGAACTTGATAAGAAAGGTCTTGCAATGTTTTTCAATCCGACAAATTATGACATTGAAAGGGTAATAAAACTTCCTCTATATTATACAGGCTTGTCGGATAAGGCTAAGATAAGTATAGAAGGTGGAAAGTCAAGGTCATATCGTTTAAACCGTGATTATACAGTTGAAGTGAAAGTGAATATTCCGGCAAACGGACATACATGGCTTGTTGTTGAATGATTGATATTTAATGCAGATTATGATTAAACGTAATTTAAATAATATTTTACTGATGGTGTTCTTTGCAGGAACACTTAGCGCACAGAATTCCAGAATCAATATAGAAAAATCAGGTGATAAATTGAATTGTTCTATATTATATGATGGGGAAAAAGTGTTTTCGGATGTAAATCTTGGTATTAATGTTGATAAGGAACTGTTAGGCCTGGGCTCTGGATCTGAAATATTATCTACAGAATGTGCAAAGGATTTCAGAACTTATATTATTGGTAAAGATAAATGCAGGAACCTGAAAATAGATGTAAAAGAGTTTGATGATGGAGTAGCGTTGCGATATAGATTTGCATCAGATAAACCTTGTTGTATTTACGGGGAGGAAACTTCATTGGCTTTTCCTTCGGGAACGGAAGCATGGTATGCCAGCGGACCTTTCCAATATGGTTGGATACAGTCTTATAAACATACTGTAACCGATTCTATTACAGGGGATCTTCTGGCTCCACCTGCAACTTTTTATTTGCCGAATGGAATTTATGCTTCTATAACAGAAGCTAATTTGTTTGATTATCATGGTGCTGTTTTATATGGCAGAGGTGCAAATCTTGTTCAGTTTGGTTATGTAGAGAATAAAGGTCATCTTGTCAGTGGTAAGATAACAGGATTGCCAAAATCTGATTATTATCATGAAGAAGTACGTGATTATCCATGGATTATTACACCTGTACAAAATGAAATAATAACTCCATGGCGCGTTATTATGCTATCAGATAATTTAAACGGACTTGTCAACAATAAAATAATCAGGTCTGTTTCCAGAAAACCTGATTCTGAGTTGTTTCCAGAAGGAGAAAAAACAGAATGGATAAAGCCAGGACGCTCTGTATTTACATGGCTTGTTGAAGGAGATAAGTTAAGTGTTAAGACACTAAAGAAATATGTTGACGGCGCTTCGGAGTTAGGACTTGAATCTGTTGTTGTTGATGATGGATGGGAATTGTGGGAAAAAACTGAGAACAATCCAAAAGGACTTACAAAATGGGATTTCCTGAAAGAGCTTGTAGACTATGCTTCATTAAGAAATGTTGATATTTGGGTATGGCGTCCTTCATCTGTGAGATATGGAAATAATACAGACATAGGTCTTCTGGATGATACAGAGAGAAGAAATTTTATGAGAAAATGTTCCGAAATTGGTGTAAAAGGACTAAAAATTGATTTCTTTCATACCGAGAATGTATTTACAGTCCGTTTCATGGAAAAAATTTTGAAGGATGCTGCAAAAGAAAAACTGATGGTAGTTTTTCATGGTGTTAATAAACCGACTGGAGACTCTTATACATATCCTAATTTGCTTGCTAAAGAGGCAGTGAGAGGTCTGGAGTGTGTTGGAGGCGAGAACAGTTGGGCTCCTGGACCTTCCTGGCCATTTCATAATACCGTATTGCCTTTTACTCGCTGGCTTGCCGGACCTGCAGATTATACACCTCTTAATTTCAGACAGTTTTGTCCTGAGTCTATAACATTTGCACATCAATTGGCTACAATTTATATGTTTACTTCTCCAATGCTAATTTTGGCAGCCGATATGGAAGATATGCTATCTTGTCCTGCAAGAAAGTTTATTGAAGAAGTACCGGTAGTATGGGATGAAACTTATGTCTTACCTGAAAGTAAGATAGGACAGATTGCCGCTGTTGCAAGGCGTAAGAATGATATATGGTATTTGAGTATTTTAAATGGTGACAATATTTATAAAGGGAATATCAAACTTGATTTTCTATCCAGTGGAACTTATAAATTAACGATGGCAATGGATGATAAGAATAACAGGAAAAAGATTGTAATTAAGGAAAGGCAAATTAAGTCGGGCAAATCTTTACCTGTTAATCTGATGTCCGGAGGTGGATGTGTAATTAAAATTGAACATTATGTAAAATAATGATATGTAAATAATAAAATGTATTTATAGATGTATAAAACGAGTTTTTATACATCATAATAATGATATTATACATTTTTATTAATTTATGCAGTTCTTATTTTTGCATAAATTTTACAGATAAACGACTGTATGATTTTTATTCATGTAATAAATCTACCTTAATATTAAATCAATAAAAATGACTATGAATCTTAAATCTGTGGCCTTTATGTTATTGGCCTTATTTGTTGCTTCTTGTAGCAACATGCAATCAGAACAGGAGGAAAAAATCACTGCTTCTCCTAAACATGTAATACTTGTAGGCTTTGATGGACTAAGCGCTTTAAGAATTAAAACAGATGCGGATATGCCTACATTCCGTAAATTAATGAAAGATGGAGCCTATACTGTTGAAAACCGTTCGGTTTTGCCTTCTTCAAGTGCAGTGAATTGGGCTTCAATGTTTATGGGAGCCGGTCCTGAACTTCATGGATATACAGAGTGGGGCAGCCAGACTCCTGAACTTCCTTCTCGTGTGCTTACAGAAAATAATAAGTTTCCTGATATTTATTATCTGTTGCGTAAAAAATATCCGGAATCAGAACTTGGTTTCTTTTATGAATGGAATGGCATGAAGTATCTTGTTGATACTTTATCTGTAAGTCATTTGGAATCTGTTGCATTATCGGGTGCTGATACCAAAAATGCCATTGCACCTGTGACTGATTATATAAAAGAAAAAAAGCCTTTATTCTGTTCTGTTATTTTTGCTGAACCTGATGGCGTAGGCCATAGTATAGGTTGGGAAAGTGATGAATATGGAAAAGTAATATCTCATCTTGATAAAGGGCTTGCTGAAATAGTGAAATCTGTTGAAGAAGCAGGTATTATGGATGAAACTGTAATTATTTTGTCGGCCGATCATGGTGGAATAAAAACCGGTCATGGTGGTAAAACTATGAATGAAATGCAGACAGCAATAGTATTCTATGGCAAGGGTGTGAAGAAAGGTTATACTATTTCTGAAAGTACTATGGTTTATGATATTGCTTCTACTATCGGATATATGCTTGGTGTTGAACAGCCTCAGGTGTGGATTGGAAGACCAGTCAAATCTGTTTTTGAATGATTGGTTAAGATGTGTATTTTTATTTTTATGGAAATTAGTTTCTTTTTTGTTGTAGCATAAATACTGTTATGAAAAATATATTTGTGTTTATATTGTGTTGCATGTGTATTTCGTGTACACACAATCCAAATATCAATAATAATCCAAGACCTACAGAGGGGCAAAAGGCTATGATTGATAGAAAGTATGGTATGTTTCTTCATTTTGGAATGAATACATATCTGAATATGGAATGGAGTGACGGGAAAGCATTGCCTGGTGTATATGCTCCTCCATCTGATATAGCCGAAAAAGCTGCGGGATGGGTGAGAAATGCTAAAAAGGCAGGAATGAGGTCTATTGTTCTTACTACAAAACATCATGATGGCTTTTGTTTGTGGGACAGTGAACTTACCGATTACGATATAGCCAATGAGGAGGTCGAGAATAATATTGACATAGTAAAAGCTGTTTCCGATGAGTGCAGAAAACAGGGAATAGCATTTTCTGTATATTATTCGTTGTGGGATAGACATGAGCCTTCGTATAAAGACCCTGATCATTATAAATACATTAATTTTATGAAAGGGCAACTGAAAGAGCTTATGACTAATTACGGTCCGGTTGCTGAATTGTGGTTTGATGGTGCATGGGATAGAAGTGTAGAAAAATGGCATCTTGAAGAGATTTATGATTGGGTTAAGCAATATCAGCCTGATTGTCAGATTTCAACCAACTGGACAATTGGCAAAAGGCCTGTAGATATGATGGAAGGTGACTCAATAGTATATTTCCCTTCCGACTTCAGATTGTGGGACCCTTTCCTGCCAGTGCATGATGACCCTAAAATTTATACTCATAAAGGAAAGAAATATTATTTGCCTTTCGAATGTACACAGACAATGTCAATATTAGGCAACTGGTTTTCTCATCCAGAGGATACTCTTATGAGAGGCGTTGATGAACTGTATGAGATATATTATGTATCAACAAGGAATGATAACTGTTTGCTTGTTAATTTGCCACCAGATACAGAGGGTAATCAGAATGAGGATGCTTTATCAACAGTATTCGAACTTGCGGATATAGTAGGAATTAAGGATGGAAAGGATTTTCCTGAAGTTTTGGAAAAGCCTTCTTCTAAAACATCAGAGGCTGTGGCAAGCTCTACCGGTATATATAAGAATGATACACTTCATTACGGACCTCAATATGCCGTTGATGCAGATGTATCAACCTGTTGGCAAGGTGATTCTTTGTCTTCAATAACTATTGATTTGAAATCTGTCAAGACATTTGATTCTGTATCTATCATAACAGGTAAGGGCAGCATACAGAAGTTTAATCTGTCGGCTGGCAAGGATGGAGTTATTAATTCATTGTATGATGGCGTAATAAATCCGGAAAAAGAATTGTCGAGTTTTATGGGCTATGGGTATGTTAATATTGAATTGCCAGAGTCTGTATCTGCCGATATAGTTAAAATAAGTATTGAACAGTCGAATGGAAAACCATCTATTTATTCTGTAAGGCTCAATTAAATTATTATTTTCTTTAGTTACTGTTTTTATTGTTTTAAAAATGAAAAAACTTTATTTATCTATAATTGCATTGTTGTCTCAGTTTTCTCTGATGGGAAATACCGTCGAAAAAATTGATTTATCGGGTATATGGCGTTTCCAGAGTGATATAATGAATTACGGAAAGACTCCCGGATCGGAACTTTATCTGAATAAACTCACAGAGACTATTTATTTGCCTGGAAGTACAGACCAGGCAGGTAAGGGAGTTCAGAATTTTGCCGCCCATGTAGACAGACTTTCACGAAAGTATGAGTATTGCGGGCAAGCATGGTATCAAAGGGAAGTTAATATTCCTGAGGATTGGGCAGATAAGATTATACAACTTTCACTTGAGAGATGTCATTGGGAAACAACTGTTTATATTGATGGTGTGCAGGTTGGTGTTGATGAACGTATTTCTACACCAAACAGATTTATTCTTACTAAACATCTTGCTCCAGGTGTACATACACTTACACTGTGTATTGATAACCGTATAAAATATCCCATGGACAACTGGAATCATGGAACTACAGAATATACGCAAACCAACTGGAATGGTGCTGTAGGAGATTTGTCTCTGGAGGCTTTTCCACAATCGTATATATCAGATCTTAGAGTTGATACTGATATTCAGAAAAGAACTGTAAAATCAATATTGAATATATTCTCTAAAGAGAAAAAAGATGGTGTGCTTAAGATTACAGTAACTGATAAAAACGGAAAGAATGTATCTTCAGCCAGTTATAATGTCTCTTTATCCGAAGGTGAAAATAAACTGAGTTATGAATTGCCTGCCGTTTCAAAAATTGAACTTTGGAATGAGTTTAATCCTTATCTTTACAATATATCAGCCCAATTGGATGTTGATACTTCTGTTTCCGATAAAACCGAAACTTTTGGTTTCAGAAAGGTGGAACAGGGTAAGCATCATATACGTCTAAATGGAAAAGATATTCACCTTCGTGGCGTTTTGGACTGTGCTGTATTTCCTATTACCGGCTATCCGGCTACAGATAAGGATAGCTGGCTTAAGATATTCAGAACTGTAAAGAATTACGGAATGAATCATGTGAGATTTCATTCATGGTGTCCTCCTGAAGCTGCTTTTTGTGCTGCCGATGAAGTGGGTATGTATATTCAGGCTGAACTTCCAATGTGGATTAAGGATGTAGGCCAGTATCCTTCACGACGCGACTTCTTTGAAAAGGAAATGTATTCTATCTTGAAAGAGTATGGTAACCATCCTTCATTTATATTGATGTGTAATGGAAATGAAAACGAAGGAGACTTTTCTGTTCTTGAAGATCTTGTATTAAAGGCACAGAAAGAGGATAATCGTCGCTTGTACTCTGCTTCAACTGCTCGAACTCATGTTAAGGCTGATGAATTTTATGTATCACACGTGTCGGAAAAAGGATGGATAACAGTATATGAAGGAAAACCATCTACCGATTGGGATGTGAACAGTACTTCTGATATTGATGTTCCGGTAATAGCTCATGAAACCGGTCAAAGATGTATGTATCCTAATTTCAATGAAATTGGAAAATATAAAGGAGTTCTGGAACCTCGTAATTTTAATATATTCCGTGAACGCCTTGCAAAGAATGGTATGCTTCATCAGGCAGAAGATTTCTTCCGTGCAACTGGTGCACATACGGTTTTACAGTATAAAGAAGTGAATGAGGCGTTGTTGAGAAGTGATAAGTCTGGTGGATTCCAGCTTCTTGGCTTAAGTGACTTCCCAGGACAGGGTAGTGCTTTTGTTGGTATTCTTGATGCTTTCTGGGAAGATAAAGGACTGGTTACTCCAGAAAAGTTCCGTGAATCGTGTGCTCCAACTGTTGTACTTGCACGTATTCCAAAGCGTGTTTTCTCTGAAAAGGAGACTCTTCCTGTGAAACTTGAAGTGTATAACTTTGGAGAAAATGATATTAATAAAGGAAACTTGAAGTGGAGTCTTACCGATGGTTCGGGTGTGGTAGTTTCGAGTGGAAAACTCTCTCATGGTCGTATTAATACTGGAATAGTTGATTCTTTGGGCTTGGTTAATGTATCTCTCGATAAGATATCTGTTGCCGGTAAATATACATTCCATGCTTATGTAGACAAATATCATAATGAATGGGATATATGGGTTTACCCTACAGTGCAGAAGGATATTGATTCAAGGAATTTTGTAATGACAGAAAAATGGGAAGAGGCAAAGAAATATTTATATGAAGGCAAAAAAGTCCTTTTTGTACCAAAACAGGTAAAAGGAAGAAAAACCAAATTCGCAAGTCATTTCTGGAATCCTATAATGTTCAACTGGAATCCTATGATTGTAGGTACTCTTATTGATTCGGAACATAAGGCTTTTGAACATTTCCCTACCTCTTATTATGCTGATTGGCAATGGTGGGATATTCTTAATAACTGTACTGCTGTTGACCTGACCGGGATAGGTGGGCTTACTCCAATAATTCAGTCGGTAGATACTTACGAGGAAAACAGAAAACTTGGTATTGCTTTCGAAGCTAAAGTAGGAGATGGAAACTTGTTGGTTTTATGTACTGATCTTTACAAGAATATAGATTCCCGTCCGGCTACACAGCAATTGATTTATTCTTTTAAGAACTATGTTTCGTCCGACAGTTTTGTTCCTGCGGCCGAAGTTCCTGCATATCTGCTTGATTCTGTATTTGATTTAAATATTGATGAAAGAAAATCGGTAAATAACTCCAGTGCAATTAATCAGTTGTTGAATAAATAAGTATGTCGTTTAAATATTAGGAGGTTGTTATGAAGTTTGGTTATATTGCTTTAGCTGCGTTATTGACTTCGTGTGTACAGAATGAAATTATACCCATAAGCGGTAAGTCTGACATGTGTTTTGGCTCTCTTTCCAAAACATGGGATGAAGGTATTCCTTTGGGAAATGCTACTGTTGGTGCTTTAGTGTGGCAACGGGATTCTGTCTTGAGACTTTCTTTGGATAGAGTTGACCTTTGGGATTTGCGTCCTGTTGATAGTTTGTCTGGACCTAACTATAGCTTTAAATGGGTACAGGAACAGGTAAGTAAAGGTGAATATCTTCCGGTTCAAAAGAAATTTGACTGGCCTTATGACTTGATGCCTGCTCCTTCGAAAATACCAGGGGCAGCCCTTGAGTTTAATACAGCTAGTTTTGGTGCAGTTAAAGATGTACATTTATATCTTGATAATGCTCTTTGTGAGACTAAATGGAATAATGGAGTTAGTCTTAAGACTTTTGTACATTCAACAGAACCTGTAGGTTGGTTCTTATTTGAGAATCTTCCGTCTTCACTTGATATCGATTTGATTGCTCCTAAATATCAGTCGGATAAAGTGAATGGCGCAGAGAGTCCTGTTACCGGTCAGGATCTTGACCGTCTGGGATATACACAGGGTAAAATATATAGAGAAGGAAACAGCATTACATATCATCAAAAAGGCTGGAATGATTTTTATTATGATGTAAATGTCAGATGGGAAGAAAAAAACGGTTGTTTATATGGTGTATGGAGTATAACTTCATCAATGGTAAAAGATAATGCTTCTACCGAAACTGCAGAAGCACTTGACCGTGGAATATATTCCGATTATGAGTCGCACAATGAATATTGGAATACCTTCTGGAATGCTTCTTCTGTTTCAGTTCCCGATACTGTTATACAGAAACAGTATGACCAGGAAATGTATCGTCTTGGTTCTGTAGCCCGTGACAATTCATATCCTATCTCACTTCAGGCTGTATGGACTGCCGATAATGGTAAACTTCCACCATGGAAAGGAGATTATCATCATGATTTAAATACTCAGCTTAGTTATTGGCCTGTTTATAAAGGAAATCATCTGAATGAAGGCCTTGGGTATCTGAATACATTATGGAATCAAAGAGATGTATATAAGAAATATACAAAGAAGTATTTCGGATGCGATGGTATGAATATACCAGGTGTATGTACTCTTACCGGCGAACCTATGGGTGGTTGGATTCAGTATTCAATGTCTCCTACAGTTAGTGCATGGCTTTCTCAGCATTTTTATCTGCACTGGAAATATAGCGCAGATAAAGAGTTCTTGAATAATCGTGCCTATCCTTTTGTGAGTGATGTTGCATTGTTCCTTGAGAATATAACATTTATAGGAGATGATGGAAAACGCAGGCTTCCTATTAGTTCGAGTCCTGAGATTTTTGATAACAGTATACATGCATGGTTTGGTTCTACAACCAATTATGATCTTTCATTAATGAAGTTTGCATTTAAGGCTGCTGCAGAAATGGCGTCTGCACTCGAAAAGGATGATGAGGCAAAACATTGGAATGAACTTTATTCACAGCTTCCTGAATTTGATGTTGATGAGGAAGGCTCTCTTACTTTTGCCAAAGGGTTCCCGTATAAAGAATCTCACCGCCATTTTTCGCATGCCATGTCTATTCATCCGTTGGGATTGATAGATTATTCACAAGGAGAAAACTCCAGAAAGATAATAGATGCAACTATCAAGAGACTTAAAGATGTTGGTCCCGACTGGTGGTGCGGGTATTCTTATTCCTGGTTTGCAAATATGAATGCACGTGCTATGAATGGAGATGCTGCAGCCGAAGCATTGCGTACTTTTGCAGAGTGTTTTTGTCTGTCTAATGGATTTCATGCTAATGGCGACCAGACAAATTCTGGAAAGTCTAAGTTTACATATCGTCCTTTTACACTGGAAGGGAATTTTGCTTTCGCTTCCGGAGTTCAGGAAATGCTTTTGCAGAGTCATACAGGAACAGTTATGATATTTCCTGCAATACCATCTAAATGGAAGGATGTATCATTTAAAAACTTAAGAGCCGAGGGTGCTTTTCTGGTAAGTGCTGAATTGAAGGATGGAAAACTGTTTAAGGCTGAAATATATTCTGAAAAGGGTGGATTATTAAGGGTGAAAAATCTTTTCGGTGATGAATATAAACTTAAGGTCGGTGATAGACTGATTAGTTCAGACAATAATTTATGGGAAGTAGAACTTGGTAAAGGTGAAAACTGTACTGTTGTTATTTCCGATTGATTATAAACAGATTCTTGATAATTTGATATTTATTGTTTTATAACGGTAAAAGGTTGTTTAACAGGTTTTTAATATAGTCTGTTGTTGACAAATATTAATTCTGCGAATTTGTATTTGTTGATAACAGACTATTTTTTAATATTTGCAAATATCTGTATTTTGCAAATATACTGCAAAATATAGCAAACATATATCAATACCGTTAATATAAAATACTATACCTTTGCAATGAAGAAGTTAAACTTAAGATCATGAATACATTTTCTACAATCGACATTATTATTTTTATAGCGTATGTAATCCTGATAATAACTATAGGATTAGTATGTTCCCGATCTAAAGAGGGAAAATCAAAGGATTCTAAAGAATATTTTCTGGCTGGAAACACATTGCCATGGTGGGCCATAGGAGCATCTGTAATAGCTTCTAACATTTCGGCCGAACAGTTCATTGGAATGTCTGGTTCTGGATTTGTAATAGGGTTGGGTATAGCATCCTATGAATTTATAGCTGCAGCTTCCCTTATAGTTGTTGCTGTATTGTTTCTTCCTATTTTCTTAAAGACAAAAATATATACCATGCCTCAGTTTCTGGAAATTAGATACGGAAAATCTGTCAAGACAATAATGGCTTTTTTCTGGTTGCTGGTTTTTATTTTTGTAAATCTTACATCAATATTATATTTAGGCGCTCTTGCCATAAATAAAGTTGTTACTATACCTATATTCCCAAGTATAATATTTCTGGCAGTTTTTGCCGGAATATATGCCATATATGGAGGGCTAAAGGCTGTGGCATTAACAGATATGGTTCAGGTAGTTTTTCTTATAGGTGGAGGTTTGCTTACTACATATATTGCTCTTGATTATTATTCCGGCAATCAGGGAGCATTTACCGGTCTCTCAAAATTAATTGAGAATGTTCCTGAAAAGTTTGATATGATTTTAGATAAATCTAATCCCAATTATGAATATCTGCCTGGTATGGGAGTTATTTTTGGAGGATTATGGGTTAGTGCATTGTATTATTTTGGTTGTAATCAATACATCATACAACGTGCCTTAGCTGGAAAAAGTTTGGCAGACGCGCAAATGGGACTGGTTTTTGCCGGTTTTCTAAAGCTGATACTTCCTATTATAGTTGTAATACCGGGTATCGTTGCATTTGCACTGAATGCTCCATTAGAGAAACCAGACCAAGCTTATCCGTGGCTAATGCATAATTTTATTCCGTCAGGCATAAAAGGTATTGCTTTTGCTGCGCTTGTGGCAGCAGTTGTCAGCTCTTTGGCATCTATGGTAAACAGTATTTCTACTATTTTTACTATGGATATTTATAATGAATACTTTGTTAAGGGTAAAGTAAAGGAAAGTCATTTAGTAAAGATTGGAAGACTCTTTGGAGTGTTTAGTCTGGTGTTGGCTGTGTGTATAGCTCCAATGTTGGCAAATTTAGAACAAGCCTTCCAGTTTATTCAAGAGTTTACAGGTTTTGTCAGTCCGGGAGCGTTGGCTATATTTCTAATGGGATTCTTTTGGAAGAGAGCTGAAACCAAAGGAGCTATTGCCGCAGCTATAGGAACTTTTGTTTTTTCATTAGTCCTTTTACTCTTTTTCCCAGAGATTTCTTTTATAGACAGGATGGCATATGTCTTTATTCTCTGTGTTATGTTGATAATGATATTTGGTTATTTATCCAAAGTAAAGTCTAATAATGATGCTATAGATATTGATAGGACTCTTTTTAGGACAACTCTTCTTTTCAAGGTATTGAGTTTTATTATAGTTATCGTTTTATGTACTATATATTATATATTCTGGTAATGATTTATTGATATTCATTTAACAATATAATTGAAATATAGATATAAATATAAATATAAGTAAGTATGGAAGATTTATTTGAAAGAATAGCAAAATGTGTAGAGTTTGGTAAAATAAATGAGAAAACCCCTTACCCTCCTACAATGAAAGGACAACTTGGTGCAGATGAATTAACATTACAGGCATTGAATGAAGGTTTCAGTCCGGCAGATGTTTTGCAAAAAGGTTTGATAGTTGGCATGGAACGCATTGGTGTAAAGTTTAAAGCCAACCAGGTTTTCGTTCCTCAGGTTCTTATGAGTGCCAAAGCTATGGGAACTGCTATGACACATTTAAAGAAGTTCTTTAATGATGGCAGTGTACAGAGAAAAGGAACTGTAATAATAGGAACAGTAGAGGGAGACCTTCATGATATAGGAAAGAATCTGGTTTCGATGATGGTAGAAGGCAATGGATATGAAGTGATAGACTTGGGAGTAGATGTTAAGGCAGAAAAATTTCTTGAAACATTAGATTTACATCCAAACGCCTTTGTATGTATGTCTGCGCTGCTTACTACTACTATGATAAACATGGAGAAGGTTAATAATCTGGTTAAGGAAAAATATCCTGAGGTAAAAACCTTCATTGGCGGTGCACCTGTTACAGCCGAATTTGCCAAACAGATAGGCGTGGATTATTATACCGATGGTCCACAGGAACTGGTAGAGATTTTGAATAAGTTGAGTGCTTGATTTTGTATTAACTAACCTTAAAATATATTGATATGGCAGCATGGATAGAATCTGTTTATAAGAGTAAGAAACGACTTACAATACCAGTAATGACTCATCCTGGAATTGAAGCTTTAGGGTATAAAGTGATAGATGCAGTTACAGATGGAGAGATACATTATAAAGCTATAAAGTATATGGCAGAAAAATATCCTTCGTATGCATGTACCACAATAATGGATCTTACTGTTGAGGCTGAGGCTTTTGGATGTAATATTGATTTTCCTGAAAATGAAGTGCCAAATGTAACCGGACGTTTGGTTTGCGATGCCGAATCTGTAGACTCATTGAATGTTCCCGAACTTAATGCCGGACGAGTTCCTGAATATCTAAAGGCAACTAAACTGGCGGTTGAAAATATAACTGGTCATCCGGTTTTTTCCGGATGTATAGGTCCGTTCTCGCTTGCTGGTCGTTTATACGATATGTCTGAAATAATGATTGCAATATATACAGAGCCGGATGTTATAATTCAATTATTGGATAAATGTACTGAGTTTATTATAAAGTATTGCAAAGAATTAAAACACTTGGGCGCATCTGGAGTATTTATTGCTGAACCAGCTGCAGGATTATTGTCGAACGATGACTGTATGACATATTCTACAACCTATGTACGGAAAATTGTTGATGCTCTTCAGGATGAAAATTTCTCCATAATTCTTCATAATTGTGGTAATACCGGTCAATGTACACAGGCAATGATTGACAGTGGAGCTGATGCTTTACATTTTGGAAATGCCATTGATATGATTGAAGCCCTAAAGGTTTGTCCCGAAAATATTGTTGTTATGGGAAATGTAGACCCTGTTGGCGTAATCAAGCAAGCTACTCCTGATAAAGTTAAACAGGTAACATTGGATTTGCTTAACAATACTTCTGTATATAAGAATTTTGTGTTGTCAACAGGGTGTGATGTTCCACCACATGTTGCAGAAGAAAATATCAATGCCTATTATGATGCGCTGGGTGAGTATAATTCTAATAAATAATTACTTATTTGCATGAATTTGAAGTATTTAAAAAGTATGTTGTTGGGAGTTGTCCTGACAACATACTGTCCTGATTTATATTCTGTTTCACCGGTTGATTATATAAATGAAACCCAGGAGGAATATCAAAAACGTATGCAGTGGTTTATAGATGCCAAATTCGGTATGTTTGTTCACTTCGGGTTGTATAGTTCATTAGGTGGTATTTATAATGGAAAATCTGTTGACGGATATGCTGAATGGATACAATCTACTGCCGATATTCCATCAAAAGATTATTCACAACTTATAAAAACTTGGAATCCTGAAGATTTTAATGCAGAGAAGATTGTGAAACTGGCAAAGAAGGCCGGAATGAAGTATCTGATAATAACTACAAAGCATCACGAAGGTTTCTGCCTGTGGGATTCGGAATATACAAATTTTGATATAGCTTCATCTCCTGTAGGTGGTAGAGATTTTATAAAAGAATTATCAGATGCATGTAAAAAGTATGGTGTCAGATTCGGTACCTATTACAGTATTATTGACTGGCATCATTCTTCACAGGAGAGGAATATCGAAGGAAAAGATCCATGGGGCTGGTGGGCACAAATATCCATGAAACCTGGTAAAAAAGATGAGTATGTATTGTATATGAAAAACCAGATAAAAGAACTGATTCAGCGATATGACACAGATATTTTATGGTTTGATGCAGATTGGGTAGACTGGTGGACTCTTGAAGACGGTAAAGATCTTTATCAATATATACGTAGTTTAAAGCCTTCAATTATAATAAATAATAGAGTTGCCAAACGCTCTGTCTTTAAAAAAGACTTTGGTACCCCCGAGCAGGAACATCCTAATGATTCTCAGGATCATATTTGGGAAGCTTGCTATACTTTAAATGACTCGTGGGGATATAAAGCCAATGATGATAATTGGAAGAGTCCGGAAGATGTTGTCTCAAAGCTAAATGAAATAAACTCTAATGGAGGAAATCTTTTATTGAATGTTGGTCCTGATGGTAAAGGGAGAATCCCCAAAGAATCTGTCAGAATCCTCAAATCGGTAGGGAAAATAATTACAAAAGATTAGTTTTATAGTATTTAAGTAAAAGGTCATCTGCATTTTGCGTCATGGTGGCCTTTAATATTTTTAAAATAAAACCTATTGTCTGGAATGGTATGAAAAATAAATATTTTTATTATTAGGTATTGGATGCCATAGGTATGTGTGTTATTCCTGCTTGTTGGTAAATTAGAAAGCACTATTTAAAAAAAAGAAATCTGACAATAAAATCCACTGTATATATGCAGTTTGATAAATATAATTGTGATTGTATTTGCATTTTATGCATTAATGTCTTTACTTTGCAACAATAATCACCAAAAAATATTATGAAATATGAGAATCACGAATCTTAAATCCCGAATTTTATTGTTAGTTGTTTGTTTATTGAACACACTGTGTATCTTTTCGCAGAATCAGAAACCTTTTGTTATTCCAGAATTGAAGGAATGGAAGGGAAAACAAGGAGAATTTGTTCCCGGTCCGGATACTAAAATTGTATGCGACAAAGAAGATCCGGAACTTGTACGTATAGCCAATATCCTTTCGGCTGATTACAAGGAAATGTTCGGTGTGGATATACCTGTAGCATACGATAAAGCCAAGAAAGGCGACTTTGTAATGAAACTGAAAAGTAAATCCGACCTTGGAAAAGAAGGTTATACCATTGATATAGCCGATAAAGTAACCGTAACAGCCTCACATTATGCCGGAGTTTACTGGAGTACAAGAACACTTTTACAGATAGCCGAGCAATCCGATTCACATTCGCTTCCTAAAGGATATATCAAAGATTTTCCGGATTATGATATAAGAGGATTCATGATGGACTGCGGCAGAAAGTTCATTCCTATGGATTATCTTAAGGACTTTATGAAAGCAATGTCGTATTATAAGATGAATACATTCCAGATTCATCTTAATGACAATGGCTTCAAGCAATTCTTCGGACACGATTGGGATAAGACATACGCGGCTTTCCGTCTGGAGTGCGATACTTATCCGGGACTTACTTCACGCGACGGATATTATACCAAACAGGAATTCATCGATTTCCAGAAAGAATCGGCTTCACTGTTTGTTGAAATAATTCCTGAAATAGATGCTCCTGCTCATACTTTGGCATTCAGTCATTATAATAAGGCTCTTGGAAGCAAAGAATACGGAATGGATCACCTTGATTTGTTTAATCCTGATACTTATAAGTTTATGGATGGACTCTTTAAAGAATATCTTGAAGGAGAAAATCCAGTGTTTGTAGGTCCTAAAGTACATATTGGAACAGACGAATATTCCAATAAGGACCAGAAAGTGGTAGAAAAATTCCGTGAATTTACTGACCGATATATAAAATACGTTGAAAGCTTTGGCAAACAGGCTTGTGTATGGGGTGCCCTTACTCATGCAAAAGGAGAAACACCCGTTAAATCGGATAATGTAATTATGAGTGCCTGGTATAACGGATATGCCGAACCTAAAGATATGGTTAAGCAGGGATATAAACTTATAAGTATTCCCGACGGACTTCTTTATATAGTACCTGCTGCCGGATACTACTACGATTATCTGAATACAAAATATCTTTATGAAAACTGGACTCCTGCTCATGTAGGCAAGGCTGTTTTCGAAGAAAAAGATCCTGCAATACTTGGAGGTATGTATGCTGTTTGGAACGACCATGTGGGTAATGGCATTTCAGTGAAAGATATTCATCACCGTTCATTCCCGGCCTTGCAGACATTGAGCGTGAAAATGTGGACAGGAAAGAATGTCTCTGTTCCTTTTGAGGATTTTGAGGCAAAGCGTATGTCACTTAGTGAAGCTCCAGGAGTTAACCAGCTTGGTAGAATTGGCAAGAATACAGGCCTTGTATACCAGCTTAATGATGTAAAGCCAGGTATGGAGTTGCCATACGAAGAAGTAGGATATAATTATAGTGTCGAGTTTGATATAGAGGCTTCAGCCGAGATAAATGGAACAGAACTGTTCCGCTCGTCGAATGCGGTACTGTATCTTTCCGATCCTATAAGCGGACAGATGGGTTTTGCGCGTGACGGATATTTGAATTCTTTCGGATTTAAGCTCTATCCTAACGAGAAGGCACATATATGCATTGAGGGAGATAATAAATCTACAGTGCTTAAAGTAAATGGAAAAGAAATAAATAATTTGAATATAGGAAAACTTTATTTTAATAGTGGAAAAGATTCTATGAATTATGTCCGTACTTTGGTATTCCCGCTCAGGAAGGCAGGTGATTTCAAGAGTAAGATAAGCAACCTGAAAGTAAATGTAAAGTAATATATAATTGTAAAGTAATATAATAGAATTTAAGGTATAAATATAAGAAATGGTGGAAGAGGAGAATAGAATCCGCTTCCACCATTTCTTGTATTATGCAGGATGAATAAAGTATAATCAGTATATTATTATATTGAAAAACTTTACTGACGGTAAGTCTTATGAGCCAGATCTGTCTTTTCGATAATACTTTTCAAGGCTTTCTCAGTGTCATCCCATAAAGATTTCGCTTGAGGATGATTGAGATATACAGGTTTTAGCTTTCTTAATTTGCAGGAAGCAAACATACAACCGGTGTAGTTTTTGTATTCTTCTCCAATAAGCAGGTTTATTGCAGTTTCTGCACCTTTTCGCGGAGTGCGGATAAACGGCCTGAATAGAATATCGGTTAGAGGATCAAACCATTTGTCCATTCTTATTATATTGGTTGACACAATTCCTGGGTCGGCTGCATTGACAGTTATTCCTCTGTCTTTTACTCTTTCTGAAAGTTCTCTTGTAAACAGCCACAATGCAAGTTTGGTGTTGCTGTATATCGGTATTCTCCAGAAACTGCCCTCTTTGCCTCTGATAAAGAAATTAGGTCCGATTTTCCCTATGGCGTAAGTACACGAAACCATATTGACAATTCTGCTTCCGGCATGCATCAGTGGAAGCAGTTGGTTGGTAAGAAGAAAAGGAGCAATATAGTTCACTGCTACAGTATGCTCGAATCCGTCTTCTGTCCTTGTATAATGAGTACACATGGTTCCGGCATTGTTCATGAGTAAATCCACTCCCGAAACTCTGTTCTTGATATCCTTTACAGCGTTAAGAACAGACTCCATAGATGACAGGTCGGCCTGCACTACCTCTATATCCTGATTACCAGTATCGAGTGCTATTCTTCCTCTTCTTTCCTGTCCTTTGAAAGATGTATAGCATACCATAATAACCTTGTATCCGGCTTCAGCTACGGCTTTGGTAATTTCAGATCCCATTCCTCCGTCAGCTCCGGTTATTACGGCTGTTTTCTTGTCTATGTTTGCTATATTGTTATTACTGCTATCCATAAATCCATAAATATTGTTTATTTCTAATCAGAATTCTGGCTCTATATGTAAATGTGAGATCAGATTCAGATATATATAAATTACTTGTTTTCCAACTTCTTGATTTCTTTTATCAGACAAGGTGGAAGTTCCTCATCAAGATGTTGGTGGCAAGCCATGTCAACTGTATACATACGACCTATACAATAGTTGCTGTGGCCGCAATTACACTTTGCTTTTTCTTCAGCACGCATTCTGTTCACAAATCCTGGCTCATTAAGTAATGCTCTTCCCATCTGCACAAATTCAAATCCTTTGTTGAGCACTTCATCTATCTTTTCTCTTGAAATAAGTCCTCCCACATAAACCAAAGGAATATCTTTAATAGCATCTCTGAATTTTATGGCATCTTCAAGAAAATATGCTTCCTTGAAAGGCACAGTAGGAATCATGAGGTGCCCAAATAGCTTTACACCATACTTCAGCCACCAGCAGTCCATGTAGTGGGTAAGTGTCTTTATAGGCATAGCGCCTCTCATTACATACATTGGAGCTTTACTTACAAAACCACCACTCAGAACCAGCGCCTGTGCTCCATCATCTTTAAGACGGCGTGCAACTTCCAGACTTTCGTCTATATCCATTCCACCTTTAAAACCATCTCGCATATTCATTTTTACCAGTACGGCCATGTCGTTTCCCGCAGCCTTCATAACCTCATCCATAACTTGGTCCATGAATCTCATCCTGTTATTTAATGATCCGCCATATTCGTCCTTTCTGTGGTTTGTATAAGGTGAAAGAAACTGGCTTATCAGATATCCGTGTCCTGCATGTATCTCTACAGCATCAAAGCCTGATTCACGTGCCAGTCTGACGGCATTGCCGTAGGCTTTTGCTAATTCCGGAAGTTCGTTTTTCCTCAGGCCGCGCACAAATGTGGGAGAGTAAAGATTAAATCCGGTACATGCTCCAACCGGAGTTTCTCCACAGATATTCTTATGCGACATATTACCGCAATGTCCCAACTGTATACTTACTGCTGCTCCTTCATTATGTACTGCATCTGTCAGTTTTTTCAAGTCAGGTACTATTTCAGGGCGCATCCACAGTTGCCTGTCGAAAGACAGACCGCTTTTAGTTACCGCTGCGTATGCTACAGTAGTCATTCCTACACCACCTTTTGCTACCGAAACGTGATAATCGTAAAGAGCTTTCGAAGGCTTGTTTCCCGGACACATACTTTCAAAGGCAGCAGAGCGAATAGTCCTGTTTCTGATAGAAAGTGGTCCTATTTTATATTCAGTGAAAAGTTTTGAAGTATTATTCATAGGATAAGTATAACTATAAGTGTAAACGTTTTTATTCTATATCATAAATCTGTATTCGCAGAGTTATAATTAATAAATGAATGGAATCAGGCATTTCCTGTTGCCTACAGCCTTTGCGCCAAATTCCTTAATGTATTGCTTTCTAATGGCGTATGCTCTTGGCGCAAGATTTGCAAATGTCCAAAAAACAAAAATCCATGCAGCCGTATCAGATGTAAGAATTGCGAAACCTGTCCATTCAAGCAGTTCGCCAAAATAGTTGCCTGATGTAACAAGTCTGTACATTCCTTTCTGTGGAAGATAATGTCTGGTATCACCTTTCGGCCTTAAATTACGTATCACATGGTCGGAGTGCAGGTTAATAGCCATTCCGGTAAAAAATATAATAACACCAGCAATAAAGAAAGGAGAGTACAACCATTCCATTGAGTACTTTTCAGTATCTGTTCTGTGAAAAAGAGAATAACCGATAAGAAATCCGTTCACGACATTGAAAACTATTCCCATAAGCATGATACTTACTGGCATTCTGCTTTTTCCTTTAATAAGAAGTGGAAATATAAATGTGCGCTGAAAATAGTGAAGTTCAAAAAGAATAAAGAAGATAAGCAGAACGAGGTTTTCACGTTGGTTTCCCGACAGCCATAAATATAGCATTGTAATAAATGCCGGACATTCCATTATTATCCAGCCTATTTTATTGGGCAGAGAATATCCCCATTCTTTTGTACGGAATATGCCATATCCTGCTTTTATAAAAAACAGACATGCAAAAACTATGATAGCCAATATTGGCATTATGATTAAAAGGTTCTCGTAAATAGTGTTATTCATGACAATATGTATTTTCCTCAAAATTATGGTTTTATTTCGAGAACATTTATAAAAGTAGTGTTAAAAAAGAATTTTTGAACACAAATGAAGTTTTAGATAATAAAAAAAAGAGTTCGGTATCAACCGAACTCTTTTTTCTATTATTATTTTTCTGCTTCGATATTTGGAACTGTTGGCCATCCCCAAGTTTGATAGAATACAGATGTATCAACAGATTCATCAGGAGAAAGCAATTCTATTTCTCTAATTGGAATTGGAGAATTGTAGTGTGCATTCATCCAAGTATATCCATCAAAAACAGGATTATTTCTTAATATTCTATAAGGACGAATATACTTACTTTCTGATTTAGAAGAAATATTTGCTTTTTCATTATCTGGACCTTCAATATAAGTCACAATATTTGTTTCTGCATAACCTTCACCATCATAAATAGCTTTTTCATACATACTTGTCCAAAAGTTACAACCTTCAGGTATAAATGGAGTAGTAATAAGCTGATCCATGGCTGACCATCTAACCAAATCGTCCCAACGCATAGCTTCACCGATAAATTCGCAACGACGTTCACGGCGAATATTATACATTGTAGCGTCTATGAGTTTACCTTGAGAATAAGCTCCCCAGTCACCTTTGGCTTCAATGTTCATGTTAGTAGCAGCAATAGTTTTATTGTAGTCAGGATCTACTCCGGCTCTTTCTCTAACTAAGCGCCAATATTTCTTTGATGTTTCATCAATATTACCATCTTTCAAGTACTGTGCTTCAATATAATTCAGATGAGCTTCTACACCACGGAATAATATCTGTCCAATTGTACCTTCAGCTTTACCATAAACGTTTTGTGTTTTATCAAAGCTTTCACCTTTTCTCATTCTATACCCTGTCATATCACCCATTTCGTTTGCACGTTTTGGTGCTAATACAGGCAAGAACTGATGAACATCATCATTACCGGTTGATAAGATTGGTAGATTATTACTTTCTCCGAAAACGAATAACTGTAAACGTCCGTCTCTGTTAGCTTTGACATCATCTAATGTATTATCACCTTTGTATGGCTTTTCTGTTGATGATGCATATATTGGTAAACCATCTTCCATCAAGAAACTTTCTACATAACCTTTAAGAAGACCATTATATGAACCGGTTACGATATATGCAGATACTCCACTTGTAATGTTTGTTGTACCGACAGAACCATAATCCTTCCACATAAGAACTTCATCTATACCTGAAAGATCTTGAGAAGCAAACATCTCAAAATATGGATTCCATCCTGTTGATGGTGATAAAGGATTCTGGTCTAACACCATTGTGTTTGACGTAAGGGTTACTTTATCAGCTACTTGTTTAGCGGCTTCCATTGCTTGAGCAAGTAATGAATTTATATGTGCATCTACATCAAATTGATAGTTTGGATGTACTTTTTCTCCCGGCCATCCCGCATCACCAGGTACTCTACCTGTACCTTTATGGAACTTTTCGAAAGAAGCCTCATATAGCGCAACTCTTGATTTTACAAGAAGTGCTACCTGCTTGTTGATTCTGTTATTAGCTTTAAAGCCTTTATCTTGAAGCAATCTGATAGCATTGTCTAAGTCTGATAAAATGAAATCTGCAACTTCATTTCTTGGCATACGTTTACCATTTGCAATTAATTCATCTTTATTATCAGTTAGAACTTTAGTAATGATAGGATAGTCTCCGTATGCCTTTAGTCTGGAAAAATATACCCATGCTCTAATAAAATACATTTCTCCAATATAATGTTCTGCTTCAGCTTTGGAACTTTCATAAACACCAGCTTCGTATTTTGGCATAACTGTTTCAAAGAAATAGTTACAATATCTGATAAGTCCCATTCCTAAATCACCACTTTGAGGTACAGTCCAATACTTTTTAGTAAATCTTGACTGATTGGCAGCACCTGCAACCATATTATCTGTATTGGCATCTCCATTTAATACAGCACCCTGACTCCATCCGCTTGGAGAAGTAAAGAGATTATTATATTGGGAAATTGCATATGCTCCCAATTGCTCCGCATTTTGGAAATATACCTCAGGAGTAACTTGATCTTGTGGAGCCAAATCAAGAAAATCTTCACAAGATGTCATAAATAATCCTGTACTAGCTAAAAAACATGAAGCTAAAATACTTTTATATTTGTTCAACATATTATTTACAATTTAGAAATTAATATTAACACCAACAGACAAAACTCTCTGAAGAGGATAAGTCTTACCTGCATCTCCGTATAAAGATCCAATGTTTTCCGGGTCAAAAATCTTACTCATCTTTGTAAATGTCAGTAAGTTATCACCAGATACATAGAATCTTACATTTTCCATACCTGCCTTAGCTACAATTGATTTTGGTAGAGTATATCCCAATGTTATATTTTTTAATCTGCAGTATGCTCCATTTTGCAGGTAACCAGTTTGAACCTGATGGTTTCTTCCTGACCATGATGGACGAGCATAGTATGCGTTTGGATTTTCAGGAGTCCAATAATCCAAATGTTCTGTAAATACATTTGAACCCCACATTCCACCATTTGTGCCCCAGAAATAAGTGCCACCTAACCATAGGTCTCTTTTCGCTGTACCCTGGAAGAATAAACGTAAATCGAATCCTTTCCAGTTTGCGTCAAGAACAACGCCATAATTATATCTTGGTGTTGAGTTTCCAATTACTCTTAAGTCACCTGAATTATCTGCTGTATAGTCACCTGAATTGATACGTCCATCTTTATCTAAGTCTGCATACATAATATCTCCAGCACCCCATCCAGAACCTAATTTGCTTTGGTCAACATTTGCCAGATGATTTTTCATTTCATCTTCAGTTTGAGCTATACCGATAGTTGTATATCCCCAGATTTCATTTAATTTCTGTCCTTCATAATATGTATTCAACGATTTTGAAGGATTTGGATATCTTGTAATTTCCTGCTGTGCATCTGACATGTTAAATTTAACACCGTAAGAAAAATCACCTATTTGATCTCTCCAACCAACTTCAAATTCGAAACCGTATGAAACCATATCACAGTTATTCACTTTAGGTACACCTGTTCCTAAAATGGTTGATAGTTCAGGTGCTGGACCAATCATATCCAAAGTCTTACGTTGGAAATATCCTACACTACCTGTAAGTCTGTTATTCAAGAGTGCAAAATCAAGACCCAAATCCCATGACTGTATAGTTTCCCATGTCATAGCAGAGCTAACAATACCTGGATTTGAAGCATAACTTGGTAGTTTGCCGTCTACAATCCATGCATAATTAGTGCCCTGTGGTAGTGATTGATAGAATGGATACCACAAATCTGTATTAGTGTTTCCTAATTCACCCCAAGAAGCTCTTAGTTTCAATGTAGTTATAGTAGTCTTTTCACTCAATTTTTCGAAGAAACTTTCACGTGCAATATTCCAACCTGCAGAGAATGAAGGGAAGAATCCCCATCTCTTGTCTCCAATGAATCGTGAAGAACCATCATAACGACCGTTTGCTTCAAACATATATCTATCTTTATATGTGTAGTTGATACGTCCAAAGAATCCAACAACAGCATTGTGTGCATATCCACCTGTAGCTCTATCCGCACTTGTGGATGTATTTAATGTAGGTACTTCTGGAGTTATAAGTCCATCTCTTTGTCCGGTAACATCTCTTGTAGTGTATTTTTCAGCATTGAAACCTGCCAAGACTTTGAAATAATGTCCACTATCAAAAGTCTTAGAATAATCTGAATAAATATTTGTAGCGTAGTAATTTTCTTTATAAATATATTCATTTACGCGAGTTTGTCCAGGTGAGTATGTACCATCTCCCATTCCCCAAACCATTGGAGTTTGATTTCCTTCAACATCCCAATAATAAACAGGAAGAACTTCCCAATGTTGGAAATTGGTTTGTGTTCTCATTGTTCCTTCCAAATTTATATGCCAGTCTTTTATCGGTTCAAAAACGAAAGCAATTTGGTTGGTATAATAGTCTTTTTGACTCTTTTGTCTACCACCATTCTCCATTTGTTCAATTTCACTTTCATTCATTGGATATCCATTAGGGTCATATGCTGGCTGAATAGGCCATTTACGAGCTACATTGTGGAAGAATAGACCACTCATATATGTAGGCCTGTTAAAATCTTCCCTTGTCCATCTTGTAGTGTAAGTAACTTTAGCCCATTTAGCAAGTTCAGCCGTAATTTTACCATTCATGGTATATCTGTTCATACTATCATCTCCATGTCGGCTCAAACCATTTTGATCTAGGAAGTTACCGCTTATTAAATACTGTACCTTTTCATTACCACCGCTGATACTTAAATTATGTTCTTGTGATGGTACCCAACTTTTGTAGAACTCATCAAACCAATTTACATTGTCATAAGCTCCTTCATTCCATTTTGCCCATACATTTCCGTTGGCTACTGTTGAATGTTCTTTTTTACCATCAATGAAATCTCTAATGTTTTGCATATATGCATCATTAAAGATAGCAGGCTGGCCATCATTTATACTTGCTGCGTTAAACATTTTAGCAAAGCTATATGAATCTGCAACATCTGGAACACCGATACCGTCATTGAAACGCACATTTCCTGAGTAGTTTACTCTTGTTTTACCAGCTTTACCGTTTTTAGTTGTAATTAAAATCACACCAAATGCGGCTCTTGCACCATAAATAGAAGACGAAGACGCATCTTTTAATACAGAAATGTTTTCAATGTCATTAGGGTTTAAGGTATTCATATCGCCTTCAACACCATCAATCAACACTAAAGGTGATGCACTAGAACCTGTTCCCAAGTTACCTGCTCCACGAATGTTAAAATTCATTTTTGCATCCATTGAACCACCGCTGTTGCTTACTGACAAGTTCAAACCTGGGATTTGTCCTTGCAATGCTTGTGATACATTTGCAACAGGACGAGACTCAAGAACTTCAGAGTCAACCATAGATACAGCACCAGTAAGGTTTACTTTCTTTTGAACGCCATAACCTACTACGACAACTTCTTCAAGAGTCTGTGTGTCATCCTTCAATACTACATTGATAGGCTGACCGTTCCATACAACTTCCTGAGTTGTATATCCGACAAATGAGATTTGGATTGTCGCTCCAACTTCTACATTTGACAACTCGAAGTCACCGTCAAGACCTGTAATAGTACCGTTTGTGGTTCCTTTAACAACAACTGATGCACCGATAATTGTTTCACCTGTAGCATCTTTAACAATACCTTTACAAACATTGTCTTGTTGTACAATGTCTGAAGCAATACCTCTTTCAGGTATAGCATTTGCAAATCCTGTACTCATAGCACCCAGGAAAAGCAACATACTGACTGTTTTAAAGTTTTTAATCATAGGTATATTTGATAAAATGAGTAGATTAATCTCAATTGGTGTAGATTGTTAAGGCACATAAAGATTTATTATTAAATAAAAGTATGAGAAGAACTCTTACTCATATACTCATATTTATGATATTTATTTATGTGTTTACATCTATTTAAAGTGTTTCTAAAAACATTTAATTAATTTTAATGGGACAAAGATAGACAATTCTTTTAAAAACTTATCAAAATATTGGAGTTTTTTTTGGAATTAACACTTTAAACCCTCTTTGCAAATTATTTTACTTGATATTTTTTAAGTTTTTTAAATAGAACGCCCCTAATTATTCATCTCTTTATTAGTGGGTATAACTAAATATTGTTATTAAAAAACCAATAGAAAATATCAGACATTTAATAAATATTTTTAAATACGATATCCATTAATTAATCATATTTTTTTGTATTCTTTTTACAAATGTAGTGCTAAATATAAGTAGTAACAGTTGATACTTATGGAATAGACTTTGAAAAGTACGCATCTGCCCATTTAGGAAAGGATTAGATTGTTTGCAACAGTCATGTAATTATAAAAAGTGATTAACTTAATACTTTTAAGTAAGATTAGGAAATACACTCTCCATATAATAGTTATTTTACAAATCGAAATTATCTCTTACATTCACCATACGGTGATATTTAGGATTATGACAGAAAAACTTGAGTTTGTTTCAATTTGTTTCAAAAATTCCACTTATTTTACTATACTATAGATGTTTTTCTGAAACAAATTGAAACAAAATACTTAGACCTTGTCGTTCGACTATAATAGTACAGGCGTTCGACTATAATAGTACAGGCGTACGACTTAAGTAGTACAAGTGTTTGACTTAAATCAGAAGGTTGTACGACACAAGTCGTACGAGAAAAATTACGTCTTCGACAAATAAAAAAAATGTCGTGTCATTCTTTATAATCTATCGAGACATTTTGATAAGAATGAGGCCTCATTTTTTTCAAGGATATCATCATTCTGATTTAAATTCTCCCAAAGTCGGAACTGGCCATGATGTATTTTCCGGACTCTGCTCCCGATGTAGCCCGACGTAACCTTTGGCGTTGGATGGATTCTTGTGTAGGTTTGAAGGAAGAGGTTAAGCAAATGGGTTATGTAAAGACAAGGCATATCTTCTTAAAAAAGAAGTTGAGACAGTAGTCAAGTATTTGGGCGAGCCATAATATTATATGCATAATTTGCCTTTGCATACCATCTTTAAGATTCAAGCTCCATAGATTATGATTTTGTTTCATTTGTTTCAAAAATTCCACTTGTCTCACTATAGATATTTTTTGAAACAATTTCATTTTCTGTATGTATATTTTAATATTAACACTCTGTTTGCTGATATATCTCTTATCTTTAATTAAATTGTTGTACTTCTTTCTATGGTTACTTTATGGCTATTATATGTAATTGCCTAATTATAAGTATGTTATAATATATTATAAATTATAGTAAACAGTATTCTAACAGTATACAGACATGATATATATTAATAGTTATTTATTGAAAATATTTCTTTTTTTATTATATCTGTTTAATTCTTTTATTATATCTTCAAAAATGCCTAAGAACGTCAAAGTACTTCTCAGACTATTAAAATCTCATGTGATTCCTTTAGTCCGTAATTTGAAAGTCAGTTGAGCGTTCCTTTACAAAAATTAACAAATAAAGAATTGCTTTTGTAAATTTCTGATATATAATATATTAAGCCTTGTTGTTATGGGTTTGTTTCAAAAAATATCTATAGTGAGACAAGTGGAATTTTTGAAACAAATGAAACAAAACTTCCGTATCTTCACTTGTGTTTTTTCTTATTCAATTAAATCGTACCTAATCGTTCCAAATAAGGATTAGTCATCAGTAAGCGTCTCCACGATTTCACATTGTAGTTTCTAAACATCTGAATTACCTTTGTTAAAAAATCAGATGTATAATATGACTAAAACAACATTTACTCGTTATGAGTTAACTTGGAATCGGTTCGTTAAAGGATTAGAAA
>JAXEBI010000020.1:0-65137 GCA_034094155.1 Phocaeicola sp. | reverse complement strand
TTTCATTCCTATTCTTACTCCTTAACGATTCATTCTTGACAGTATTTCAATGATCTCTTTAATATAATTTTGAATCGGCTAACACCGATTCTATTGTTTAATTTTAATTTATCGGTAAAAATTTACCGAAGTATTGAATATATTGGAAACTATAAGAACATATTGAAAACATAGAAAAGAACGTAATGATAAAAAAGTTTTTTGATATACTTGGGAAAGCCCGAATAAAAAGGTCTGGGAATGATAATACAAACATTCATAGAATCACTATGAATTTACAAAACGGAAAACTTTTACACAATTACAAAAACATTAAAAATCTAACAATCAAGATATTATAAAACAAAAATAGAAAACTTTATTGTCTTGTTAATAACTTTAGTTGTAATTTCTTGTCATATTAAAAAAACATTCATAGCTTTGCACCGAAAATAATTCAACACGATATAGAGATTATCATTGTTTGAGTAAAGCGAAACTTCTACAAAAAACTTTTTTACTTGAACATAAAGAAATTACAATATATTACCGTGGAAAAGAAAATTTATAGCTATGATGAAGCCTATAAGGCATCATTAGAGTATTTTAAAGGAGATGAACTTGCTGCACGCGTTTGGGTCAACAAGTATGCAGTAAAAGACTCTTTTGGAAACATTTATGAACAGTCTCCTAAAGACATGCACTGGAGATTGGCCAATGAAGTGGCTCGTATCGAATCAAATTATCCAAACGGATTAACAGCAAAAGAGTTATTCGATTTATTCGACCATTTTAAATATATCATCCCTCAAGGAAGTCCAATGACTGGTATAGGCAACCAGTTTCAGGTAGCTTCATTGTCAAACTGCTTTGTGATAGGACTTGATGGCAAGGCCGACTCATACGGAGCTATCATAAGAATAGATGAAGAGCAAGTGCAGCTCATGAAAAGAAGAGGTGGTGTAGGCCATGACCTTTCACATATCCGTCCAAAAGGTTCTCCTGTAAAAAACTCAGCATTGACATCTACAGGTCTTGTTCCATTCATGGAAAGATATTCAAATTCAACAAGAGAAGTTGCTCAAGACGGAAGAAGAGGTGCTCTAATGCTTAGCGTTTCCATCAAGCATCCAGATTCAGAATCTTTCATTGATGCCAAAATGACTGAGGGAAAGGTTACTGGAGCAAATGTTTCCGTAAAGCTCGACGACGAGTTTATGCAGGCTGCAATTGAAAACAGAACATATACTCAGAAATTCCCTATCGATGCAGAAAAGCCTCAGTACACCAAAGAAGTTAATGCCGGCCAATTATGGAAAAAGATTGTTCATAATGCATGGAAATCGGCTGAACCAGGAGTTTTATTTTGGGATACAATTATCAGGGAATCTGTTCCGGATTGCTATGCAGACCTTGGATTCAAGACTGTCTCAACAAATCCATGTGGAGAAATTCCATTATGTCCTTACGATTCATGCAGACTGCTTGCCATTAACCTGTATTCGTATGTAAACAATCCGTTTACAAAAGATGCATACTTCGATTTTGATTTATTTAAAAAGCATGTGCGTTTGGCTCAGAGGATAATGGACGACATTATCGACCTTGAACTTGAAAAGATAGGTCTTATTCTTGAGAAGATTGATTCTGACCCTGAAAACGAAGAAGTTAAAAGCACAGAACGTCATCTTTGGGAAAAAATCTACAGAAAATCAGGTATGGGAAGACGCACCGGAGTTGGAATTACAGCAGAAGGTGACATGCTTGCAGCCATGGGATTGAGATATGGAACCGAAGAAGCAACAGAATTCTCAGAAAAGGTACATAAGACCATTGCCCTTGAAGCATACCGTTCATCTGTAAATATGGCGAAAGAACGTGGAGCTTTTGATATATATGATAGCGAAAGAGAAAAAGACAATCCTTTCATCAACCGTATAAAAGAAGCCGACCCTGAACTTTATAACGATATGGTAAGATATGGACGCAGAAACATTGCGTGTCTTACTATAGCACCAACAGGAACAACAAGTCTTATGTCTCAGACAACTTCGGGTATAGAACCTGTCTTTATGCCTGTTTACAAAAGACGCAGAAAAGTTAATCCTAACGATGAAAATGTGCGTGTTGACTTCATTGATGAAACAGGTGATGCATTTGAAGAATACACTGTATTCCATCATAAATTCCTTACCTGGATGGAGGTCAACGGATATGAACATAAAGACAATTACACTCAGGAAGAAATAGACGAACTTGTTGCAAAGTCTCCATACTATAAGGCAACTTCAAATGATGTAGACTGGCTTATGAAAGTCAAGATGCAAGGCCGTATACAGAAATGGGTAGACCACTCAATAAGTGTAACGATAAACCTTCCGAACAGTGTAGATGAAGAACTGGTAAATCGTCTTTATGTAGAAGCATGGCGTTCGGGATGTAAAGGATGTACAGTATATAGAGACGGATCAAGAGCAGGAGTTTTGATTTCTACCCAAAAGACAAAGAAAGAAAACAAGGAAGAAAATACAAAACAAGAAAATGACACTTGTTTATGCAAACAGTCGCAGGTAGTAGAAGTAAGACCTAAAGTATTGGAAGCTGATGTCGTGAGATTCCAAAATAATAAAGAAAAGTGGGTAGCTTTTGTAGGTCTTCTTGACGGCCATCCTTACGAAATCTTTACAGGACTCCAGGATGATGAAGAAGGAATTGTATTGCCGAAATCGGTTACTTCGGGAAGAATCATTAAGAACTATGATGAAAACGGAGTAAAAAGATATGATTTCCAATTTGAAAACAAACGAGGCTATAAGATGACAATTGAAGGATTGTCTGAAAGATTCAATAAGGAATACTGGAACTATGCCAAACTTATTTCAGGTGTATTAAGATGGAGAATGCCTATAGAGCAAGTAATAAAGCTTGTTGGCTCTCTGCAGCTCGACAGCGAAAACATTAACACCTGGAAGAACGGTGTAGAGCGTGCCTTGAAGAAATATGTACAAGATGGAACCGAAGCTAAAGGTATGAAATGTCCTAACTGCGGAAACGAAACTTTGGTATATCAGGAAGGTTGTCTGATTTGTACCACATGCGGTTCTTCAAGATGCGGATAATAATAATACTTAATACTGATATTTAATTAATAGAATTATATTAAAGGCGAGGATTATCATTATCAAAGGATAAGCCTCGCCTTTTAAACTTTATACAAACTTCTCCAACACCACTAATAAAACAAGTAAATTTATATCTATATATAAATCACAAGCCGAAATATGAAGCCATTAGAAACAAGCATAATCCTTAACGGATTAAAATTTTATGCATACCACGGTGTACTAAATCAAGAAAATATAGTGGGAGCAAACTACATTATAAATATAACACTTTATACAGATTTCAGCATTGCAGCAGAAACCGATAATCTTGATGGAACAATAAACTATGCTGAAGTATACAAATTGATTAAGGAGGAAATGAAAACAAAATCAAATCTTCTTGAGAATGTAGTATTTAGAATTTCGAAGACTCTTTTCAATTACTATAATTCTGTTTACAAAATAGATATCGAACTATTTAAAGAGAACCCACCTATGGGTGCCGACTGTAACAATATCGGAGTAAAAGCTGTTTATTCAAGATAAAAAAGCCATGTATTAAGAATATTGAATTATAAAGACCGTCGGGGTGTTTGATGTAAAATTCCTCAAATTCAGGCTGACTAAGCTATATGCATAAAAATAGTGATACCAACCAGGAAAATCCGCTGGTCCGAAAATCCGCTGGTCCCTAAAGACTACACCCCGCAGTTGATTTTCGGATGTAAAACAAAGGGTGTAAATCTCGTAACTACTTGATTTACACCCTTTATTGCGGAGAGGGAGGGATTCGAACCCCCGGTACCTCGCAGTACAACGGTTTTCAAGACCGCCGCAATCGACCACTCTGCCACCTCTCCAAAACTTCGTTCTGAAGTGCTTTCCTTTCCGAAAGCGATGCAAAGGTACGACTTTTTTCTTTACTTCCAAACATTTTCATCATTTTTTTCTAAAAAAATTATCATTTGCATTAAATTCATACGTAAACGAGTATAAATATAGGTAAATGCACACAGGGGGAAATATACTAACTATATATAAACTCAATAAGGAACTCTTTATATATACATATCTATATTAGATACACATCTATATTATATCCATATTAGACTTTTACATTTTATTGAATAAACACTTTTATCGAAAAAATTCATCTTTATTATAAGAAACATTTTTTATGAAATATATAAAAAGTGTATCTTTGCAAAAAAATTGCAATATTATAGCATACTGTTATTTATGCATGCAATATCAAAGTATAATATTAACTCTTAAATAATTAAATTGTATTTTCAAATGACAAAAAGACTCGCATTCTGTTGGCTGTTATTAGCCTTTATGTGCTTGCCGGTACTTGCGCAAATGCAAGATCCTATCAAGTTTAAAACCGAATGGAAGAAAATTTCGGATACAGAAGCCGAAATCATCTTTAATGCTTCTATAGAAAAAGGATGGCACCTTTATTCTACAGAATTGGGTGACGGCGGACCTATTTCCACATCGTTTAATATCGACAAAATTGAAGGTGCTGAAATTATAGGTAAACTTACTCCTCAAGGTACCGAAATCGACAAGATGGACCCTATATTCCAAATGAAAGTAAGATATTTCGAAGGTACCGCAAAATTCATACAGAAGATTAAGTTGACTGATAGTAAATATACCATTGCAGGATATTTGGAATATGGCGCATGCAATGATGAAAACTGTCTTCCTCCAACAAGCGTAGACTTCTCATTTACCGGTACCGCAAATGCTTCTGCATCTGATAATGCAAACGCAGAATCGGCAAACAGTCTGGCTCAAACTTCAGACAATAACAACGGAAACAGTTATTCTACCGAAAGTGGTTCTATGTCATTTACACCACTTAATATTGGAGGGTCATCAGACAATGCTTCGGTTGACTACTGGAAACCAGTAATCAATGAGCTTAACAGCTTTGGAGAACATGCCGGAGAGACTTCCATGTCATGGATATATATCTTCTTTACAGGATTTGTAGGCGGACTATTGGCATTGTTCACTCCATGCGTATGGCCTATCATTCCTATGACTGTCAGCTTCTTCCTGAAAAGAACAAAAGACAAGAAAAAAGGTATTAGAGATGCCTGGACTTATGGTGCTTCCATAGTAGTAATTTACCTTGCTTTGGGTCTTGCCATAACACTTATATTTGGAGCAAGCGCGCTAAATGCTCTGTCTACAAATGCTGTATTTAATATATTGTTCTGTCTTATGCTGCTGGTTTTTGCAGCATCATTCTTCGGAGCGTTCGAAATCACATTGCCTTCAAAATGGAGTAATGCAGTTGACAGCAAAGCAGAACAAACCACAGGCTTGCTTAGTATCTTCCTGATGGCATTCACACTTTCACTTGTTTCATTCTCATGTACAGGTCCTATCATCGGATTCCTGCTTGTTGAAGTTTCTACAACAGGAAGTGTAGTGGCACCGGCTATTGGTATGCTTGGATTCGCTATTGCATTAGCATTACCATTTACTCTGTTTGCCTTATTCCCATCATGGCTGAAATCTATGCCAAAATCAGGAGGATGGATGAATGTTATCAAAGTAACTTTAGGATTCCTTGAATTGGCTTTCGCTCTAAAGTTCCTTTCTGTAGCAGACCTTGCTTACGGATGGAGAATATTAGACCGTGAAACATTCCTCGCATTGTGGATAGTAATATTCGGACTGTTGGGTATGTACCTATTAGGAAAAATAAAATTCCCTCATGATGATGACGACAATAAAGTAAGTGTTCCAAGATTTTTCATGGCTCTTATATCTCTGGCTTTTGCCATTTATATGATTCCTGGATTATGGGGCGCACCTCTTAAAGCAGTAAGTGCCTTTGCACCACCTATGCAGACTCAGGATTTCAACCTCTATAAGAACGAAGTACATGCAAAATTCACAGATTATGAAGCCGGAATGAATTATGCACGCCAGAACAACAAGCCGGTAATGCTTGACTTTACAGGTTACGGCTGTGTAAATTGCAGAAAAATGGAACTTGCTGTATGGACAGATCCAAAAGTCAGCAAACTGTTGACTGAAGACTATGTTCTTATAACTCTCTTCGTTGACGACAAGACAAAACTTGCCGAGCCAATCAAGGTTAATGAGAATGGTAAAGAAAGAACACTTCGTACAGTAGGTGACAAATGGAGCTACTTGCAACGCTCTAAGTTCGGAGCCAATGCCCAGCCATTCTATGTACTCGTTGACAATGAAGGTATGCCACTCAACAAATCTTATTCATACGACGAGGACATACAGTTATACATAGATTTCCTTGAAACAGGTCTTAAAAACTACAAAAAATAAAATATAATCTTTGCATATGATTTCAAAACCAGAGAGAGAGCAAATCATTGCCCTGATTCAAAAAGAAGTTGTCCCGGCAATAGGATGTACAGAACCTATTGCTGTGGCTCTATGTGTGGCCAAAGCTACAGAAACTTTGGGAAGCAGGCCCGAAAAGATATCTGTACTATTGAGTGCCAATATTCTGAAAAACGCAATGGGAGTTGGTATACCGGGCACAGGTATGATAGGTCTTCCTATAGCAATTGCTTTAGGAGCTTTAATAGGCAAGTCTGAATATCAGCTTGAAGTATTAAAGGATTGTACCCCTGAAGCCGTAGAAGAAGGTAAGAAAATAATAGAGTCTCAGGCTATAGACATTAGTTTGAAGTATGGAATAGAAGAAAAACTGTACATCGAAGTTAAATGTACTGCCGGCAACGAAGAGGCAACAGCCATTATAAGCGGCGGTCATACACGTTTTGTATATGTCAGCAAAAACAATGAGGTTCTTCTTAATGAAAACACAAACAGTTCATCAGAAAGCAACGATGTGGAAGTTGAGCTAAATCTTAAAAAAGTATACGATTTCGCCATGACATCGCCACTTGATGAAATAAAATTCATTCTGGAATCCAAACGTCTGAACAAACTTGCCGCTGAACGTTCTCTGAAAGGCCATTACGGTCATGAGCTTGGAAAGACTTTGATGTATAGCCATACAGAACAGAACATTATGGGTAACAATACTTTCACCCATATACTGTCGTACACTTCAGCCGCATGCGATGCCAGAATGGCCGGTGCCATGATACCTGTAATGAGTAATTCCGGAAGCGGCAATCAGGGTATAGCAGCCACATTGCCAGTAGTGGTTTATGCAGAAGACCATAACAAATCTGAAGAAGAACTGGTTAGAGCACTTATTCTAAGCCATCTTACCGTAATTTACATCAAGCAGAGCCTCGGCAGATTATCAGCACTTTGCGGCTGTGTTGTTGCAGCTACAGGAAGCAGTTGCGGTATAACATATCTCATGGGTGGAGGATATCAGCAAATTGTTTTTGCCGTTCAGAACATGATTGCAAACCTTACTGGTATGATATGCGACGGAGCCAAACCAAGTTGCGCTTTGAAGCTTACAAGCGGAGTATCTACAGCAGTCTTGTCTGCTATAATGGCCATGGAACAAAAATGTGTTACATCTGTTGAAGGTATAATAGAAGACAGTGTAGATCTAAGTATACGCAACCTTACCAAAATAGGTTCTGTAGGAATGAACGAAACAGACAAACTTGTGCTTGATATCATGACTCACAAGAATTGCGGTTTCTGAAAAGAAAATAAAATTTAAGTCTATATAAGTTTCTATATAAGTATCTGTACTAAGTATCTATACTAAGTATAGTACAATATAAAGAGAATTCCGTGTATAAGTACTTTAATTAAATAAACAGTACTTATCACGGAATTTTTTTGTTTATCGAGGACGTAACCTGTCAACGAAATTATTACACTACACACTCTCATAAGCACTCATCTCATACTTATAACTCAAAATCACTCTCATAATTCAAAATCATTTAAATCGTACCATTTAAGTGGTACGACCGTATCACTTAAGTCAAACGACCGTACCACTTAAGTCGTACGCCCATTCTATTATAATCGTACGGCAACCGACTGACAAATGAAAAAATTCAGCCTATTGGAGTCGCATATCAGTTTTTATTTGTAATTTTACTCCCTAATGCGTATAAGACTGTTACTTATGGGCAAAATTGATTTTGATTTAATTGTTATTATAATCTGAATGATATTACAAGACCACATAACTACAATATAAAACAACAAATTACAATCATGAAAATTACTCAAGAAAACTATATAAAAAGTCTTATAGAAGAAGGAGAGCATATTCATCAGGATTTTAAATTTGCAATATCAGATGCACGTAAAATAGCTAAAAGCATATCAGCTTTTGCAAATACAGAAGGCGGGCGACTTCTTATAGGAGTAAAGGATAACGGAAAAATCGCAGGAGTGCGTTCTGATGAAGAAGTTTACATGATTGATGCAGCCGCAAATATGTATTGCATACCTCAAGTAGAGGTTTCGAGTAAAATCTACAAGATAGAAGGTAAGGATGTTTTGGAAATCATTATACCGGAATGCAACAATAAACCCATTTATGCCCTGGATGAAAACAACAGGAAATGGGCTTATGTGAGAATTAAAGACGAAAACATATTGGCTGATACAGTTTACCTCAACAGATGGAAACATAATAAAAAAGAAGAAAATGTAGTCGTGACCTACTCCGAAAAAGAACAGCATCTTCTCAATATTCTGTCAGAAAAAGGAGAACTGACTCTTAATCAATGCAGTAAGCTTTCAAAAATCACACGTATTGACACAAGTAAATTACTTGCAGACTTCATAAGGTTTGATCTCGTAGAACAAATATTCAGAAACCATACATTTTTCTTCAGGATAAAAGATGATAAAGAAAATATAATAGGCGGGAATTTATAATTATTGGAATTACTTTTAATTATGGTTTATCCACGGGGGTGATATTACTTACTAAAAAACAAAAGTTCATCCGATAAAATAAAGTTCATCTGATATAGATATATAGCATACTTCATCTGATATAAAATATAATATAGTTCATCCAATAATAATATTATAATACATAATCTTACTTAGACATAATGACAAACAGTATTTCAAACAACATTACAAATACAATTGGGTTAGCAAACGATATTCTTTGGACATACATCCTTGTAGCCATGCTGATAGGATGTGCACTATGGTTCAGTTTCAAGACAAAATTTGTCCAGTTCCGCATGATTGGAGAGATGGTAAGACTACTCGGTGACTCTACTGTGAAAATAGACGGGCACGAGAAACACATATCATCTTTTCAGGCATTTACTATATCTCTGGCAAGCAGAGTGGGAACCGGCAACATGGCCGGTGTGGCTACTGCAATTACTGTAGGCGGTCCGGGAGCCATCTTCTGGATGTGGATAATAGCCTTATTAGGAGCAAGCAGCGCATTTGTGGAATCAACATTAGCGCAGTTGTTCAAGACAAAAGGTAAGCACTCATATATAGGCGGTCCGGCATACTATATGGAAAAAGGACTGAAAAAAAGATGGATGGGAATAATATTTGCCGTGCTTATAACAATAACTTTCGGCTTTGCATTCAATTCCGTTCAAAGTAATACAATATGTGCGGCATTCGAATCGGCGTTCAATATATCACCATTATACATGGGCATAGGAATAACTCTGCTTACCTTGGTTATTATTTTTGGAGGAGTACATTGGATAGCAAATGTAAGCAGTGTGATAGTTCCAATAATGGCCTTAGGATATATCATACTTGCACTTTTCATAGTAATAGGCAACATATCAAAACTGCCGGAAGTAATCAGTCTTATAATAAGCAATGCTTTCGGAATAGAACAGGCTGCCGGAGGAGGAATAGGTGCAGCCCTGATGCAAGGCATCAAACGAGGACTTTTCAGTAACGAAGCCGGTATGGGTTCTGCCCCAAATGCAGCAGCTACCGCCCATGTAACACATCCCGCAAAACAAGGATTCATACAGGCGTTAGGGGTATTCACCGATACACTTATGATATGCACATGTACAGCTTTTATAATACTTTTCAGCGATAAATATACAGATAGCGGACTCGACGGTATACAGTTGACTCAAGCTGCACTCAACAATGAGATTGGTTCTATAGGCAGCCTGTTTGTTGCCATTGCCATCCTATTTTTTGCCTATAGCAGCATACTTGGCAACTATTATTACGGAGAAGCTAATATCCAATTCATAACACAAAAGAAATGGGTAGTTAACGTTTACAGAATCTTAGTCAGCGGAATGGTATTTTTCGGTTCAATGGCCAGTCTGAAGCTTGTATGGAGTCTTGCCGATATCACAATGGCACTCATGGCAATCTGTAATCTTATCGCTATCCTGCTTCTTGGAAAATATGCTTTCCGGCTTTTGAATGATTATATCAGTCAGAAGAAAAAAGGAATAAAAAGTCCAATATTCAGAAAAAGCAATATGAAAGATATTGAAGAAGATATAAGTTGTTGGTAACAATTTATTATCTTTGCATCCGATAAACACAAATATTAGTAAGAAAACAAATAATACATAAATCATGAGTATCTTATCAAAACTTTTTGGCAAGAAAAATGCAGATAATGCAGAAGAAACAGTACGCGTAGGTGGCATGGAAGATTTTATGACTTTAATCCGTGTATACTATCAGGCTGTTATGGCATCACAGTTGGGTATAAGCAATATAAACTTCCTACCGGATTTGGCAGTATTCAAACGTACCCTGAAGGTTCCTACACAGAACAACAAGTTAGGTATAGCAGAAAAGTCTCGCTGTAAAAAAATGTTGATTGAGATTTATGGCCTCAATGAAACATTCTTCAAGGAAATTGATGCATCAATAAAGAAGAACTGCCGAAATGTAAACGATATAAAATCATATTTATTCATGTTCCAGGGATTCAGCCAGGATCTTATGATGGTTATTGGAAATCTGATGCAATGGAAATTCCGTATGCCTACCCTTCTTAAGAAAATGCTTAAGAATATGACAGAAAAAACTATCAATGATATTCTTACCAAAACAGACTGGAAAGACGACGGCGTACGCAAGACATGCCACAATATCCGACAGTATAAAAACACTTTAGGATATTCTGAAGCATGGATGAATGAATATGTATATAATATTGTGCTCCTGGCAAAAAAAGAACCAAAGCCAAAAGCTTAATAAAAATATTATCTGGAAAGGTTATCAGAAAGATTATCAGAAAGATTAAAAATTAGATTAAAAGCAAAATTAAAAGTAAGACTAAAGGATTAATATATAATTGACTTATAATTAATCTAAAGTATACTATATATTACCAAACACACAACAGCTTTCATGTTTATCCACGCTCGTATATAATAAACATGAAAGCTGTTTTTGTATCACAATTCTATCAAAAAATAATAATGGAAACAATATATGATATTGAGCGACATCCGTTAGAGCCGTTCCTTCCTTCGAATGCATCGATACTAATGCTTGGCAGTTTTCCACCGCAGAAAAAAAGATGGAGTATGGAGTTTTTCTATCCCAATATCCAAAATGATATGTGGAGAATAATGGGATACATCTTCTACGAAGACAAAGAACATTTTCTTAAGGAAGACAAAAAGGCATTTGACAAAGAAAGTATAGAGAATTTCTGCATACAGAAAGGCATTGCACTATATGACACAGCAACTGCTGTAAGAAGACTCCAAGACAACGCTTCTGATAAGTTTCTCGAGGTAATTGAGCCCACTGACGTAGAACTGTTATTAAAACAACTACCTAAATGCAAGGCTATAGTTACTACCGGCCAAAAAGCTACAGATGTTTTATGTGAATTATTTTCAATAAAACAACCTCCTATTGGTGGAAAAGTTGACTTTTTCTTCCACGACAACAAATATTCTCTCTATAGAATGCCATCGTCGAGTAGAGCATATCCCATGAAAGTTGAAAAAAAATCTGAGGCTTACAAGTTAGTATTCAGGGATTTATCTATAATATAAAAATTATCAAGAAATTTTTATTAAAAAAAATCTCATAAAAACGCTTGCAGATTAAATAAAAAGTACTACCTTTGCAATCGCAAACACGGGAATAGCTCAGTTGGTAGAGCATCGGTCTCCAAAACCGAGTGTCGGGAGTTCGAGCCTCTCTTCCCGTGCAGAAGTAAAAAGCTGTAACTCAAAAAGTTACAGCTTTTGCTGTTTTAGCCCCGGGACGAAATCGGGACGCAAATTTTCTGAATGTCAAACTGTATTACGCTTTCGAACTCGAAAAACGTAATAAAAAAATGTTTTCATCAAGAAAGAAAAGCGCATCTGTTTTTAGTATAATTTCATATACTGAACCAAAACTTCACACAGGAAACAACTGGTATATTGACTTCTATTCTTATGATCCTTTGGAGCAGAAGATGAAAAGAAAGAAGTATATGCTTAATGGTATAGCCAAAGTTTCAGACCGTCGTCGTCGCGCAAACGAAATCATCACAAACCTTAATATAAAGCTCCGTTCCGGCTGGAACCCGTGGGCTGATGTCGAGAACTCCAGACAATACACACCGTATATAGATATTATGCGCAGGTATCATATATATCTAGAGAAGTTGTATGCTGCAGGAACAATAAAGGAGAACACCATCAAGGATTATGAAAAACGTTTGAGAGTGTTTGAAGAATACACTTCTAAACGTATTCCGGCAATAGTCTATGCCTACCAGATAGACCAGTCATTCATATCTGACTTTCTTGACTATGTGCTGTTAGACCGTGATTCATCAGCCAGAACCCGGAATAACTATCGTACATGGTTGTCATCAGTCTGCAACTGGATGATGGAAAAGCAGTACCTGGTAAAGAATCCGGTAGAGAATATCCGTATGCTGCAGGAAGATGAAAAGAAAAGGTCTGCCCTATCGTCTGCGGATATACAAAAGCTGAAGAAATATCTCAAGAAAGAGAATCCATACTTCCTGTTCTTATGCCAATTTGCATATTACACCTTCATACGACCAGACGAAATAACCAACATAAAACTTTCTGATATCTACCTGAAGGAACAGAAAGTCTTCATCGCCTCGAGCATAAGCAAGAACCGCAAGGATGGCATGGTAGGTCTTAATGACAAGCTCATTAAAACGATGCTTGACCTTGAAATTTTTAAAAATCCGGGTGATTATTATCTGTTCGGGAAAGGATTCAAGCCATCAAAGGAAAAAGTCACCACAAAAGTTTATAGAAATTACTTTAACAAGGTTCGTGAAAAGTTGAGATTTCCAGACAGTTATCAGTTCTATTCACTAAAGGATTCCGGAATACGTGATTTGGCAAATGCAGAAGGTATCGTCATAGCACGTGACCAGGCTCGCCATGCTGACGTGTCAACAACTAACAAATACCTGAAAGGGGCAAATATGACAGTACATGAAGAAACTAAGCATTTTGAGGGTGAATTTTAAAATAGGGTGTAGTTGTGCACCCTATTTATTCTGCAAGATAAAATATACCTTCTGCAATTTTATCATATCCTTTAGGTGATATCGTATACTTTATCTGTTTGCAATAATATAACTTGTTTCTGATACAAAACAAATTCTTTAAATCATACAGGCGTTCAGTTACAACAAACCTAAAAATATACTCCACAGACGTATCAATTTCTCTCTTGTTTTTATAGACTTTATTATAGAGACCATCATCACCTGCCAAAGCAAGGGTGTAGTTTAAGGGCATATTAATCAAACCTTGAGTGCCATTAATTATTGACGGATAAGACAATGCCATATTATCAACAGCAGACATCGGTACTTGTGTATTTGGGTGTGTAGTAGAAGCATCTGTACTTTCATAATAACCTTTACCCAAACCATAGTATATACCGACTTTTATTCTGTCAGGTATATCCTGTTCAAAAAGGCCATCACCATTAATTAAATCATTTACACCAACTTCGCCAGTATCATCCTCAACACTCGATATCTGTTTTACTGCAGGAACCACAACACTCTTACCTGTTTTTTCATCCCATACATCTATATAATCTACCTCTGCAGGTATAATCTTAAAGACTGTCTCATTCTGGTTATTATCTTCACCCTCATCGATAAACCTGTCTATAACTGTCAAGCCCTTGACATCCTCCTGATTACCAACTTTGAAATTATTTACAACATAATCAACATCATATTTTAAATCATGCAAAATAACCGGACTGGAGAAATAATCGTTATATTTACTTACATCAGCCTTATCATAAGACTCTATATCAATAACTGTACAGGCTTCTCTTACGCCATTCTTAAGTTTCAAATAGTTATAGTATGTGCTACTATCCAAGTCATAGGATACTTTTTCATAGACAAATGCATAATTCGTTTCATCATTGTAATTCTTCTCTACATCATCATCCAATATGTCATCAATATTATAAATAATTGCATTATCAAAATACGTACCTATATCAGTTATATTATAAACTCCTGTAAACTTATCTACAGTCAATATACAATTAAAAAACAATTCAATTTCCTCAAGCATTTCGCTTACGGTCCAGTCCGGCAACAACTCTGCAGGCTTAAGTTTTTTGTTCGAGTTTACAATTATAAGCCGGTACCAAAGATTCAGATACGTTAAATTAACAGTTCCTTTTTTAAATCCCATACTCTGCAGTATGTAATCTATTATATAGAATAAATAATACTGAGGTATAAGGGTACTCTCGTCTATCATTATGATGTCACCATTGTTTGATACCTTATTATATGTTTGATATCTGTTATTTTCTTGATATACAACAGGTGTATATACAGCATTATAAGATTTATAAGTGCCGAGTAGTGTCTGTACCGCCGATTCTGCATTATAATTTACAACTGGAATATCAAAATCCCTTATTTTACGATTGCCATCATAATTAAGCTGAGAATTACCTGACACAATTTGTATAGATACTGACCTGAAAGTTGTGCTTAAAACAATCTCAATACCACGTATCACAACTACGCCATCAACTATTAACTCTGCAGTACGGTTGCTAAGCGTACTCGTTACATCCATACGATTTATATTTTTATAAACCTGTCTGTTTTGCGGGTATCGTAAATCAATATCAATATCGTATGTATATTCACCTTTACGAGTAAAATAAGGATTTTCTGTTATGTATTCTATATTAAAATCCTGATCTAAAGCCACCTCATTCCCATCTATAAACAATCTGGTCATAATTATAATCTCCTTGATGCATTATTATCCATTTTCTTAACAAGCTCCTGAGCCTCATTGACACCCATTTTGCCAGTAACTTTAGTATATGTATAAATAGGTTCATTTAATCTTTTATTCAATGCTGACATAACCTTTACGGCCTCTATGATCACTGCATTCATACCAGATACATCTGATGGAATCTGCTGATAGTATGTATTGTTAGTTGTCGTACTTACACCAGTCAATACAGCTGACACATCTTTGGCGGTAAGACTGCCTATGGTATTATTCTTTTGTGCACGGTCTATAAGATCAAGTACCGGACGAACTGAAGGATTGTTGACTGCATAGCGGTTAGCAACGAACTCTCCGGCATGTACTATACCTTTAGGCTCATCATGTTTGCCATAGCCGGTATAACCGCCAGATTCAAATCCGTTTATAGCAGCCTTTGCTACTTCAAAAGCGGCTGTTATCATAGCAATTTCAGCTGCAGCTTTTGCCAAACCAACAAAGCCTAAAGTCGCAATATTCTTCATCTGTGTTTCTGCCACATAAGCTATCATCATCTTCTGCAAGCTGTCAAGAATAATATCCAATGTAGCTTTCATGAAGTCACCAAGCGATGCTTCAGAATCTGTAAGCATATCTGCAAAAGTTTCACCAAACTGCTGTCCTATACCTTGTGCAAATGAAAGTTGCTCTCTGATTTTAGCCTGATTTTCCTCATAATTCCTACGGGATTTTTCAAGACTATCCTTCTGTATTCTATCCATAATCTCAGCCTTTTTACTTTCTGATATTTCGGATGACGAAAGAACCTGATTATAATATTCATTCTGAATATCGAGCAGTTGTTGATGATACTCTCTTTCTGATGAAACACCTGCATAATGATTTTGAGCTGCAGCATCAAGTTTAAGCTGCGCTTCCTTCTCGAGCTTTGTAAAGGCAAGTTCAGAGTTCTCTTCCTTATCCTGTTCATCCAGTTGCTTACACTGCTCCTTATATTGAATCTGCATCTCGAGCAGTTTGTCCTGAATCTGTCTTCGCTTCTCTGGTTCCAGCCCAACAATCTCAAGCATCTTCTCGAGATGCTGACGTTCGAGGTCTTCAGACAATGCCTGATAATCTTTCTGAGTCATTGTGTCAGAGTTGAGATATGATTTCTTAAGTTGAGATAATTCCTCGTAATACCTTTCGGTTTCTGCTTTTGTTGCAACATCTACTGCTGAAGGTTTATCTGTATCTGTACCTTCTGTTTCACCACTGCCAGGAACAACCGGATCAGGTGTAGTAATATCAGGAATCTCATCAACCATAGCCTGAAGCTTGTCCTTTTGTACCTTCAGCTTATTAATCCGTTGAACAGTATCTTTAAACTCATTATCTACAGCACTCAACAAAACGCCACGTGTCGTTTCGTTAATATCCTTACGATCCATGACACGTTTCTTTTCTGCCTCATATTGTTTCTGATAAGCAATTTCTTCCTTGGTAATTTTATCCTCAATGATTTCAAGCTCTGCTTTTGCATCATTCTTCAAATTCTGTTTCTGACGATCATTGAGTTTATTTATATTGTTATATCTGCTGTTTATATCACCAAAACGCTTCAGTGCATCTTCAGCCTGTTTGAGTTCCTCATTATAATTGCCTTGTGATTTTGCTGCAGCATCAGTAGCCGGGACAACCTTTGTCATAATATAAGTCGCAAGAGCTGTAAGTCCAGCCAACACAAAGCCAAAAGGATTAGCCTTTAAAACTGTATTGAAACCAGTTGTAGATACTGTAGCTATTTTAGTCCAGGTATCATACAATTTAGTTGCTATAGCAGAAGCCTTAATGGCTACAGTATACGCAGAAATACCAGCTACAGTAGAAATAACAATATCCCTGTATTCTATAAACCAATCTATTACTATAGGCAAAGCAGTAATGATTTTGTTCGTCAGACTGGTTAATGTCATCAAAGAAGGATTAAGTCTTTCAATAAGTTCATTTCCGGCTTCTTTCAAAGCATTTTTCTGTTGCTCAAGTTTGGCTCTATTGGTATCGGAGTTAATGGCAGCCTGTTCAACAGCTGTATTGGAACCTGTTACAGCTTTTGTGTACCTGTCTACAGCATCAACATTCTGTATCAAAATCGAAGCTGCAGAATAGGCTTCTTCTCCAAACATCTTCTGAATGTCTGCAGCAGTCATATTCTTTTTATTCAAGTTCTCGATGGCTGTCTGTAATCCAACTATCTTAGGGTTAGTCTCATCAGGCCCTGTCTGCAATACTAAAAAGAATTTTTTCAGAGCTGTACCTGCAACTTCAGATTCGATACCTTTTTCTGCAAGAGTCTGAATTGTTCCTTGCAGTTCCTCTATGCTTACTCCTGCTGTAGCAGCTGCCACACCGGCATTCTTGATAGCTGCAGCCTGTGCGGAAACATCAGCTGCACCTTCTTTTGAACCTGCCGCAAGAACATTCACATATTTTGCCGCCTGATCGGCAGATTCACCATACATATTTAAGGAAATTGTTGTTGCAGATACAGCATCTTTAAGATCTATTTTTGCAGCCGCAGCCAAACGCATGGCTTCAACAGTAACGGCATTAAGAGCCTCTTTATTACCAAGAAGTTCCGGTTTCTTAGAACCTATAAGCATATACGCCTGAAGGATTTCGTCAGATGACTGACGGATACGAAGGCCTGACTTTTCCATCGAAGTAGAAAGAATCTCTGCCTGGCGTGTAAGCCATTGGATGGAATCGTCATCAAGACCGGTAAGAGCTTTCAGTTCTGCCTGCGCTTCTTCTTTATCATCACGGTTACTGCGTAACTTATTAATCGTAAACGACACACCGGTCAATGCTGCAGCACCAGTCGCAATCATACCACCCCATTTGGTGATACCATTGTTCATGCGCTCAAGCCATGAAGTTGTCTCCATGGTTTCCATCTTGATTTTCTGCAGTTCTGCAGTAACAAGTTTGGCTTGCTGCTGGTACATCTTCCACTCTGCAGAACCTCTCTTTATGTATCCACTGTTCAGCTGCTTATTGATGGCTGTCAATGTAGCACGAAGTTCTTTAGGAGTAGCCTTGTCGAGATTATTCATAACTTCGGTCAAGGCTGTAGTATCTCTTTTAAGTGTCTTTATCTGAGCTTCTGTTTTACGAAGTTCAGAAGTCACCTGCTTAATCTTGGATTTATCACCAGCATTGTAGGCTTCGGCCAACTCTTTTTTCAATCCTGAAGCTATGCTTTCAAGACTTTTAAGCTCCTGTTTGGCTTCTTCACCATTCACCTTAACCTCGACAGTAGCCGTTTCGTTAATAGCCATATCTTAGAATTTAATTATTGAACGTAATTTTAGGATGACAAACGCTATAATTGAGAGTAACGCAATTATAGTGAAACCTATACAAAACTTCTCCCAGACATTTCTTTTGCGTTCAACTTCAATATATTTAACTTCAGATTTAATAATCGTGCTGTCTTTACCAGGAATATATATAGTATCAGAAGGAACTTTGAAATCAGCAAGAAGATTGCCCATTGAATCCAACTGGAATCTTAGTTTTGCATTTTCTGACTGAGCCATATCGAACCATCTCAGTAATACCCTACCATTTGAATCACACTCAAGCAATGCTCTTATAGATGCCGAGTCTGAAGGTCTGAACACAGGAATCAACTTGTCATGCACGATAATCTGTGTATGACTATCTGTAGATGTAAGGTGCTTCCCGGCCTTACAGCCGAGAAACACCGAACAACAAACTAACAACAATAATATGAAAATGGAAACTCTCATAATAATAGCCAACCAGATTCGACATCTGCCATAACGGCCGGAAGACCATTCTCTACATGAGAAATTGCAGCCGCAAAAGCGCACATAGTATCTTTATCATCCACATCTGGAACGAAAGTTGAAGGAACCTGCATTTCTGTACATACTCTCTTTATGTAGCCGGATGTATTGTTTTCGGTCTCCGGAGCCCAGCGGTTAATAAAATCTGCTATAGTCTGACAGCCATGAATCTTTCTGTAATTTTGCAGCAGCTTGATTAAAGCTCTGTAGCCGTATGCTATAGATTCAAATTCTTCGAATGATTTGTCATCTTTAACCGATTCATCTACTTCACCTTGCCATTCAGTGCGCTGACTGTTACGAATATTGCCCGGATTGTTGTTTCTCAGGCCACGAGGTAATTTTTTGTTTGTCATAATCTTAAGAATTATTTGTCGTTTTTATTTTTGTGCAATCTGTCACCAGTTTCAGAATCAAACATCTTCAGTCGTTTTATAATTGATTTAGGGAAAAAACCAGGATATATATCTTCAATATTCTCAATTATAGAAAGTGTTTCTCTAACCATTAAACTGGTACATGCAAAAGTGCCAAACCAGGCAAGAGTTTCAACAGGTTGACCATTAATCGTAAATTTTGTAACTATATGAGACAATATCAATACTGCTGAATACGTTATAAGTTTTTTAGCAATCATGCCATAGGCTTTACTGGATAAATCTTTATCACGCCAATGTATTATAAACCCCAATACAGTATCTAAGACTATAGCAACAACAAGATATCGAACAAAAGCCCAATCTGAAAATATGTACACACTACAGAAATTCAATACAGCGTTAATAGGTAAAGTAACTATAAAAACAGTGCTTAAATGTCTCATGATAATCTTTTTTATTTCAAAAGTAGATAGATAGATTATTCATTAAAAAGACAATAAAAAAATCAAATGAATAACAAACCACGATAATATACCACGACCTTTTTTCCCGCCTATGACTGAGCTATAATTCGCTATCTTCATTATTATCTATTTAACATTTGTTCCTTTATCTCCTTCAATTCTTTAGCAAGTGTAACAGCAAAAATATAAGCACATTTAGCGTAATCCATAGATAATAGCCCGTCATTATTCAAAACTGCTTCCGGCAATATTTTTTCCATTTCTTGCGCTATTCCACCTATTTGTACATCATCACTCTTAATTACTCGTTTCTTCCATCCATTCCATTTATATTTAATTGTAGATAGCTTTGCAATATCATCAATACTAACTTTAATACTATCCACTATATCTTTAGCCCTTATATCTGAATTTTCGGTTAATTTACCAGGTATAGTTATATTACCACTATCATCAAGCCTCATTCCGTTTGTCGTTCCTTGCCCTAAATATGCAACTTGGTTATAACCTTGAAAATACCAATTCTTTGAATTATATCTAAATCCAAAAAAAGGATTATCCCCTGAAGTTTTAATACAGGTTGGGCTTATATCGGATAAAGAAACAATATCAGCTATTGTCAGTCCTTTAAAATAACCTCTGTACCATCGTGAGTGAGCTGCGCCCAAATCGCATGCCCCATCTAAACTGGTACCTGGTCTTACTATTTTATTTACACTATCAAAAGCTAAACAAGATGCACCATTTATAGCAAAGGTAACATAAGAAGGATTTTCAGTTTTAATTTCAAATTTAACATTTCCCTCAGTTAATGTGAAATTACCATCTACATCAACAGAACCATCAAAAGGCTGTCCCCATATAGTCCTTGATGTCGATAACTTCTTTGCCTCTGAAGCATATAAATATGTTACCTTTTTAGGTACATCATTTATGGTTATTGTTAATGGAACGGAAGCAGAACTTGTAGCGGAAAAAGTTATACTTGTATTACTTATACCAAGATTTGTTTTAACCTGTGTTTTTTGCTGTTCCGTTAAAGTCTGCTGAGTCTTAAGCAAGGCATTATCTAAAATATCGTTTATATCCTCAGCACTCTTATTTAAGTCTTTGTATGCCATAGTAATTATTCTGAAGTTAATATATTCTGATTTACGTCTCTCAAAATAAAACCTGCATTATCCCTTAATATAACTCTGTTACCTTTTTGGGTAACTTGTAATGTCGCAGTCTTATTGCCAACAGTTGTACGGAATGTTAATGTTTGGCTCCGGTCTATACCATCATTAACAACATCTGAGGAGATTAAAATCTCCTCTCCGTTATTGCTTATTACAATATTACCGTTACCATCATTCCATGGAACTAAGAAACTGTCCATGTTGTATTAGATTCTACGGTTACAGCCACAGCACGACCATCAGCTTCAAGAGTTATTTCTGCAGGCTCAATATTGATAAACGCATCTCCGGCAGTCTGCTTAATTGTTATCTGAGAAGATTGCCCCCCTTTGGTTGTAACTTTTAAAATTCTCTCAACTTCTTCAACTGTTTCATTAGCCGGCAAAGTAAGCTCAATCGAACTTGCATATTCAGCGCTTGCACCTGGGTCTCCATCAATGTCAGAGCCGTTATTTGTTGGTGCTCCATTTGCTTTATATGTTGCCGGTAATTCAACATCACTGACATCACCAACCCATGAATAGGTTAATGCTTGTGAATTGGATTTTCCATTTACTGTTACTGCTCCACCCTCTTTAGGAGCTGACATTTCCAATCCATCATCAAACGAAGCAAATTCTGGCTTTGCTTTTTGAGTTACTGTGTATGTCTTTGGTTTGGATACTCCAACGCCTGTTACAGTTACTGTACCAGTTCTTACTTCACGTCCAGTATGTGCTGTGGCCGTATTATTGATACTGCCATTACCGCTACCACTATTAGGGTCAGTGGTCAACCAACTTGGTTTTGTTGCCATAATTTTTCACTTATTTTATTTAACACTCCATTGCGTGTTGGACACAATGTTTACTATCTCTGTAAAGTAATTTGCTTCTGTAAGCCAAATAGTCTTGGGACTGACATCAAGATGTCTTTCACCCATCGGCCATACCTGTACACCACCAAGCATAATTTTCTTAACTTGTCTATTGCCCAAAAGCATATTTTTTGCGCTATTTACTATCATACTATTATGTATAGAGTATCATCCCTTGGATTGTCCACCTCAGATTCCACAACTTCTATGTATCTAACCTTTGTAGAGTATATACCGTATCTCGATATCATAGCCAATTCTGAAGTTCCAAGGTCCACAGTTTCTGTTTCTATATTATTTGGATCACCGCCTTCCATACATGTATAAGGCACAAGTTCAAAAGCCTGACATACATCTACAGCAGTCTGTCCATCCTTACCGAAATTCTCCCATAAAGTAAAAGTGTACACGCCCAATGTTTTTTGCTGTACTCCGGAAAACCTTGCAGTGAGAGTATTGCCATCAGACTCAAAAGGCAGATTAATTTTCTGTCTTAATGGTGTAGTGATAACCAATGACAGGTCTCTACCATCCAATGGTATGTTTTCAGAGTTGGTAAGAAGACACCATCTTATAACTATATCCTTACCTATTCTTATCTTTTTCATTTTTTTTATTCTGTAGGTTCAATTTTATTAACCTTTGGAACACTAATAATTAATTGTATCATATTTATAAGTATATCTTTTGTAATTTTACAATTACGAAGATCACTATATTCAAGTAAACCGCTTAAATCTTCATTAATATTACCATTACTAACTATAGCTATATTATCCGGTGTTTCTATTGTAAAACCAGGCATACCAAATCTTTGTAATATTTCTTTAAAACATAAACCTCGTGATGATTCCTTAGTATATTTATTTACTATATACGGGCTGTACTTTTCTCCATAACCGGGGTTAATAGAATCATAAAATGATTTATAACTTTTATTTAGTGCTGCAGCTATTTTAGTTGTATTACGTACTAACATTTCATAAATTTGAGATTCTGCAATTATAGGCGTATACGCATATCGTCCTTGAGTACCATGAATGTCAATGATTAACATTGCATCTTGATTATCATTAATCCAATTCATATATGCAATACGCTCTGGTTCGCTTTCGCTTCCTTCTCTATTTAAATCAATAGTATTTGCATTATATCTTTTATCATTTTGAAAACCCCAAGGATTTAAACATGGAATTATTTTTAATAAAACATTTGATTTTATATAGTTTGCCCAATCTTCAGTACTTTCTAATATATCTTTAAAAGCTAATGCAGCGCCCCAAATAGCTGTTTTTTCATTGCCATGCATACCTACATTAATAAGTATAGTTTTAGGCTTATACTTATCAATCCAAAGGTTAGATGATATTACCTCATCTTTAGCAGGCTCATGATCAATTATATAAGGAGAATTAAAGCCTAATTCATATTGTCTGATTTCATAACCAGAAACAGTTGCTAAATTACTACCCTTTTTAAAGAATAAAGGATAATTACTAACTAGCTCATCATATATAGAATATAATTCATCTACAGTTTTTTTATTTAGCGAAGTATATTCGTTGGCTGTATTAGCTGATTCATATAAAACAGGACTTCCTATATTAATATCAGTCGTTATGTTTCTTAATACTTCATAATTATTTTCTATTCCTTTATAACCACTAGTAACCTCTGTATATAATATTGCTTTCCAATACTTTTTAAGATTTTTTCTAAATGATGTTTTACATATATATGCGTTGGCGGGTATTATTACTCTATGCGTAGCATAAGTTGCTTCTTGCAAAGCCGATCCAAAATTAGATGGTGCATAACCCGTAATAAAATTTCCTTTTTCATCGTAAAATGCAAGACCTGGCGATGTACCTTGTGGCGTTTTATTTAGAGTTACATCCATAAAAGGAATCCCCTTTACATTAAACTCTACATAATTATTAACTGATGATAGTTTTTCCTCTCCTGTCATAAAGTCAATGTATTTATTTTCCTCCCAAGAAAAGCTACCACCTTGATAATTTATATTTTCATCAAATTTTTGATTATATAATTCAAGCTTAAAATAATTTTTATAATCTGTATAAATAGTTGAAGCAAAGAAATAGGCATTTTTAGGTATATCAATATCAACAGTTTCATATCCTTTTATATCTCCATATAAACATTGTACACCAGATATATATTGTCTATTTATGTCATAAAAAGCCAACCCAGGAGTTAAAGCCTCATATGAAGTAGATACATTTACTGTAACTTTCAATCTATTAAAACCTAAAGTAGGCATATACTTGGTACGCATATTTGCACTACTGGTAAGTCTTTGGCCTGTTTGGTAATCTATATACCCAGCGTCTAAATACAAGTAAGGCAAAAGATTTAAAGACAATGCTTTATTTTTAAAATCATCATCTATTTTAATTACTTTTATAGGGTTAGAAACATTTGCTGCGATAATTAAATAACCATTAGTATGTGGCCTAAATAAATAGCCTTTTTCAGAATAATCTACTGAAACATCAGCATAAGTAATAACTTTTTTAGCGGTATCTGTTAATAAAAACAGTCTTGATTCGTTTCCACCTTTACCTAATATATAATAAGTTTCACCTAATTTACACTCTATAATAGTATGTAGATAATTAACAGAATCTTGTATGTTATCTGTATTTATTGTTGTTGTCATAACGTCATATGGTATATAACCACTTTTATTTACAGGTATAATGGTACCATATAAACGAGAATTTAAATCATAAACATTTAAATAATTCATATCGGTACGTCTATTTGTATATGTAATATCCTCTATAGTAAAATATATATTTGAATTTTCAGCAGCACGACCTCCTATTTTATACACCTCTACTCCAGCTTTTGCAGTAAAAACATAATTTTGTTTCATACTTGCAAAACTTGTTACTGAAAGTATTTCGGTTTCTAAACCACCATCTACTACACCTAAATAAAATAATGAGGCTGATGTTTCTGGAGCTATAGGCCATTCTAAATCATGCAAAGTTATACAATATGTTCTTCCTTCTTTTGCATTAAAATTGATTGATGAATAAGTAGTACCTCTACCTATTATATAACAATCCAACTTATTTTTATCCAGATAGGTAATTTTATCATCAATGACTTTACCTTGTTCGGCAGCTAATACTTTAATAGAGCCTGTCTCAGATTCTCCACCATTAAGATTATTTACAACTACCATATCTTCTGGAGAGCCTGTTATACCACTATTACCCTGCGGTCCTTGTAGTCCTTGAGGCCCTGTTTTACCTGTATTTCCTTTTGGACCAATATCACCTTTTTGACCTTTAAGATTTTTAAATGACAGATTTAAAGATCCTCCATTAAATTCTGCACTACCAGATGGTATACCTACATTGGAATCAACCTCTATACTAATTTCATCAATATTATCCTGTTTATTTTCAAGATCATTTTTTGATGCGATGCCAAAATCATCCAAAGTCTTATTACCAGATAATTCAATATTATTAATAGTTGGTTTGTTTTCCAGTTCTGTATAATCTGTAGTACCACTATCATTACCTCCTGCTTTTATACCTGTGTCATGCCACTGGCCATCAACAACATCATAAACATTGCCAGGATAAGGTGTACCTACCCATGCTGTATCACCATCAGACGGGTTAGGATATTTCTTAAGCAACAGTTCTTTTGTCTGATAGTAACCTTTATTTTTTGATTCAATTTGTATATGTTCAATCTTATCATCAATATTCGTTTTATCATAATACTCCTGCTCGAGCTTGTTCAAATGCTCGAGCATCTGTGTACCTATTCTTGTGGCCGTATTCTGTTTATTCGCCTTCTCATCGCGAATCTGAATAGCCATTTGTTTTAGTTCTTCGAATGTTTTTGTTGCCATATTTTTGAGTTTTTTACGAAGTAAACTTACCAAGTTAGAATACAAAAAGACATTAATAAGAGTATTTATTCTTGTTTCTCCAGTGTGAACCCCATAGACGATTACGCATAGAAGTACCTCTTACTCTTTCGTTATATTGTATTGCATCTACAATCAAACCGCAAAACTCTTCTGAATACATATATGCCATCTGTTCTTTAAGCACCATAACAGATGCAAAATATGGGCGTGAGAACCATTCACGAGGTTTTCGAGGTTCACCTGAAGTATAATATCCACCCCATTCAGGGCCTACTTTTCGTGGAATATCAAGTCTATGCTCTGTCCTGTATGTTGGATCCAAGAACTCCAGAACAACACCATTTGCACCTTTTTTCTGTGAAGTTTTATATCCATATCCAACACCGCAATCCTGATAAATACCATATTGCATAAATTTATGCTGAATGGTAGCGAAATCAGGTGAGCCAGTTACATTATCAGTAATCTGCCTATGCAAACTATATGTGTCTATAACATGCAATCGTTCAATCTTTTCACGCCAGATATTTATCATCATGTCTGACCAGGCGTTCATATATTTCAATCGGTCTTCAGGAGTAGCATTCTCTGATCTTTTTTGTTTTTCTTTAGAGTCGTAACTATGCCAACCGCTCTTTATACCATGCCAACCTTTAGCCATCCCATTCGTCCTCCTTATAACATAAATTAATAGGTTCTGAAATTTCTGTCATGAAATACAGCCCTGTACACCCGGAAATAAAATACTCACCAAGCTCTCTGGCATATATTCGTGATACATTAAGGAATGACAAATCCATATCCTCATACATATATTTGTCACGGATCATGCGTGAATGAAACTGTCTGAATAACTGTCTGCATATATCAAGTTTAGCTGACCGGTCTTTCATATCATCGAATTTGTATCTAATGAGAAGAAACACCGTGAAGGTACGTTTCTTAAACCAGCCGCCACCTATCTGTTCTATTGCCGCATCATTGGTATCATCGATACAGACGAAAGCTGACTGACGACGAAAATTCTCGAGTACATCCTGGAGTGAATTTATTCCACTGCAGGAACACGGGAAGAAAGCATTGGCTTTGGCCAGCTTGTTCTTTTTCGTCAGATCCTTGAAATATTCGTGTCCGTCAAAGAAATTAATTGTGTCCATTTTTCTGTCTTGATTTGAGTTCTTGAATATCGTGTGCTTTAGCATCGAGTTCTGTCAGGGCGCGCCAGCAGTCCATCTGCAGAACTTCTTTTTCTTTAGTGACATCTCCGCCTGTCAATGCGCGAATCTGAGCATTCATCGCACCCATCAGGTCGGGTATCTCCGGCTGATCAGAATCACCGGCATAATGAATTGGCTGGAAAAAATGGTGAAACATAGAGGAGAAATACAATTTGATACTCCCCCACCATAGGAAAACCGACATAAGTTCGTATTCTTTAGCTCGAGAAAAGAAAGCCTTTAGAGTCCCTTTCAATCCCGGCTGTTTTCTGTAAAGAAAACCATACAGAGCCTTTAGCTGTGAAATATCCTGCGAATACAGATACCCCTGATAATGATTCTCACAACACAGATAGTCTTCGAAGCTAAGGCCATGCAGAACATCATCTATGGCATATCTTCCGGCTATACAGTCAAGTCTGACAGGATATCCGTTCGGCTCGGAAATATAATCGAGCTGACGGATAAAGCTACAGATCTGCCAGTCGTGCATGATGAACCTTAGTTTCTTTTGCCAGCTTATCCGATAAGTACACAGCCATCCATCCTTGAGTTTCTTCCTCATTCTAATTCCTGTAAATCGCATGAAGATATATGTCTTTGCCTTTGCCGGGGCAAACAAGGTTATGGCAAAGAATACATATCTCAACTGTTTCTGGTTGAGCTGCTGCCATGCGGTCGGGGACCTGAAGTCAAGAATCCTACCCGAAAAAGTATGTGGAATCTTCCTGTTCATTCTTGTAAGTTTCAAAATGTTTTACCTTATATGCATCCGAATTCTTATATGCAGAGAAAACATCCAGTTTACTCTCCGCAAAATTCTCAATACGTTCAAGCATAGACTTTGCAGCAGACCAGTTACCGGCAATACAGAAGCCTACAAACCTACACATATAGTCCGCCATGGCCGATTCTTCTTTGGTGAAAGCATTATGCCGGGACTGCTCGAGAATATGATCAAAAAACTCTGCCGATACACGCTGCATAATCTTTTCTTCAGCATGATACATTTTAGTTGTGAACTCTTTGAGCTTTGATCGATGTACATCTGATGAAGGGAAATCAACATACATCTTCAGCTGCTTTGCAGTATAAATCAGATTCGGGATATTTATACGCGCTTGCGGTGTATCAGCCCAATCTGTACCGACAAGAAGCTCAAGACATCTGTCGTAAGTATCTTCGTATGCATTAGTAACCTGCTGTAACAGATTCTTTACTCTGTCAGCCGATGCCGGAGCAAGGTTTTGGTTTGAAACAATGCCAAAGCCTGTAGGAGTAAGCACAAGGTCAAGTTGAGGAATCTGTTCTGCGTATGTGCGCAAACAGACCAATTTTGTTACTGCCTGTTCAAGACCGGGAACAGTATCGAGCTTATCGGCCATCGTACCAAGCAGCTCGACATTAATACTCTGAAGGGTATCCTCGAGGTGAGGAGCAATCATATCATATACTTCGGCCGTAGAATTGGTTGCCGATGAACAAATCTGTTCGAATAACTCTTGTGAAAATATTATTGCCATGGTAATTTGTTTTAAGATTTACTTTCGAGATCTGAAGCTGTCTTCATTTTTGCGTCTGTGTTCTGGTCAAGAGTAGTAAGCAGAACCATAGGTACATCAGGATAAACCTTTTCACCCCAGCCGTTATACTCAATCACGATGTTATGAGGTATATTCATAAGGTCGTGGAAAGGAATCTCGAGCGCCTGTTTGAGTGTGAACAGCTCACGTTTATCAGATCCGGAATTATTACTCTGTCCCTTGCCTGGAGTGGCACCTACAAGGTTCGGATGGATGTTGTCGCCATAGCAAGTAATATTGCTGGCTTCCTGAATATCCTCACTCCAGTCACCACCTTCCTTACCGGTTTCTACCACATTTATACGCACCATCCTCACCTCGCGTCCGTTCGGATCAATGTAATAACCGGTTATCCAAACCTTGCCGGAGTTTTCTATTCCGGAAACGAAATTCTTGATATTCTGTTTTTCCTTTTTAATGCGCTCCATTTTCTGTAGCGGATCTGTAATGTGTTCCTCTGCACAAATGTTACTCCAGTAATCCTTGTGTACTTCAACCTGATATTTCACGCTGGCATGATTGCGTAGTTTTGCTTTCTTGCCTTTGCCGATAAGGCGTTTGATGTCGTACCAGTCACCACGGAAAATACTTGTGTAGTAAGGTATCGGGTAATACTGGAAGCCCGGAGTCGGGAAACGCACAAGGATTGCGAATTTGCGTTCTGTAGTTCTAACTTTAGTCTGCCCATCTCTCCCCGGTTCACGTCCCATCAGAACCATAAGGTCACCCATAGGGTCACGCGGATCAAGCAAGCGGATAACTTCGTAATCCTTATCGCTAAGAGAAGCGTTATCACGGAAATTGGCATAAATCACATGATTGATCTTGCCGTTTCTCGCTTTTTCGAACCGACAATAACAGGCTTCTTTGTGTATCAGACGATTAATCTTTTGCCCGTCTCGAGAAAGAATGATTACCGACACACAGAAAAAGAAATACTTCATGTCAGTAGCCTGCTCGAGCTGAAACAATGGAAGGCTGTTTCGGACCAACCATCGTTTAATCTCAGGATGAGTTGTCGGTGCTTTTGTATCCACATCCATATATTTCAGTCCGGCACCATAACAGGTAATGACGTTGAACAGTTTGTTCTGGCTCATCACTTCATCAATTCCAATCATCTTAATGAGTTCAAATGGAAGCTGATTGTCCTGGCCGAAATTGACATAACACATACCGTTTCTACCAGGAACAGGTGTAGTCTGAATATCCGCGTCTTCATCGAAAACCAGTGAACTGTCAGTAACAGAAGCCATTTCAGTCGCTACATTCGAAATACTGATATCGAATATCTCACCAGGAATGAAATTATCATCGAATTGTTGAATTGTTTTATCCATATTTACAGGTATATAGTCATATTATTAATTTCGAAAAGTGATATATCACGAAAGGCACGTATCAGGCCAGATGCAGGAAGGCGAACACGGTGAATACCTTTTCGCCAATGCGAGCCAACACAAACAGCACCCTTATACTCAAGAATATCACCGGTGCTGAGTTTCCATAACTTCAGATTGCATGGTTGCCCGGACTCGAGCAACCTCATTGCGTCTTTGATATGTATTACATTCATAAACATTAATTATAAGTATCGTCAAACGTATCATCGAAGATGTCAGGCAGCATTTTAAATCGGTTCTGACAGCGTGATGAAAGAATGTACGTAATTGAAAAAGAAAACATACCGTCATCAGAAGTATCTCGCTGCGTATCACTGTCGATAATGGTAATAGGGATTTCTTCAGTACCGTCAATGAGATACACTTCCTGCGAACGGGCTACATCATCAACCAGAGTGTACATCGATTCCGGAATATAACCTGTAGAGAGTGTATGTTTGCGCTGCTCATCGATATGATATGTTCTGTAAATACCATTGAAATATGCAGCACTTCGGGTAAGTTCCGGCTCCAGCTTATCAGTTCCGATAAAATAAAAAGTCTCCATACAACCGAACGAGTTCCGGAACTTGACACCGATTGAATCCGGCTCATTATGATCGAGTCTGTACACTTGTCTTCTGGCTCCAGCCGTAACAGTATACCTTAAAAGTTTATAACCAGACTGGATAAAACGTGAAGGAGATACGTCTACAGATTGGATAGAATAATCAGGAACACTGCCAAGTGAACGAACTGAAGTATAAATTTCATTAGAATCATTGACAAAAACACATTCAGCTGTAACTGTAACAGATGTGCCACCTGAAGAAATTTTACCTGTAGTCAGATACAGAGTTTCCTTGCGGTCGAAAGATGTAATCTTATCACAGCCAGCGAGTGCTGTAAGAAAATAACCGTTCACAAAATCTGCAGCAGTACCAGATATCATATATTGTGATAACAACACAATGAATGTCTTGCTTATGGATGTCTCACTCGATGCGCTGCACGTATATGAGAACTGACATAAAGGAGATGTCAGAAGATACGGCTCAATAAGAGAAAACAAGTCAAGAATGTGCACCTGATTCCTTGAATCCGCAGTGTATGTTTCCTGCAGAATTACATTCTCGCCTTTATTAAGTGAAAATGTAACCTGCTTATCCGCTCCTATCACGATATCAAGTTGTGATGAAAGAACAAAATCCGCAATATCTTGGAGAATTGAAAGCATATATCTTTATTTTTTTCAAAGATATGCAGTGGCGAAAAAGCCTAAAAAGACAAAAGGCGCAACGTCATCACGACGTTACGCCCATATATAAAATGTAATAAAAAAATCATCTAAAAAGGATATGCAATTACTTGCGCTGCATAATCCAAGCCGGCTTACCTTCCGGATTAATTGCTATTTTATAACCTTGCTTAAGCAAATCGCACGCTATATCGTTAATGCTCATATCCACAATTTCGCTAAGTTCGTCTTGTATCTGTTGTGATGTCTTAAACACCGTATCATCTGTAATATTCTGAGCTGGAAGCCATTGTTCGCAATATTGTCGCAGAACGGAAACATCAAATTTCATTGCCTCTTCCATTTGTATCCTCCTTTCTGTCCTTAAGCGCTATACCCATTATCTTGTACAAATCTTCGAACTCCCCTCTCTGGCACATAATGCTATCATGTCCATTCATATATATTTGGAATTCTTCAATAAACAGACCATTCTTATTATAATAAGAGGTTTTCAGAACTCTAAATACTGCTTTGCTAACATTTTCATCCATATCATTCCCCTCCTTCCTTGTCAGAACCACATCCAACCATTTTAACGAGTATAACGGATGAAGCAAACCATAACGCACAAATTGCAGTAATAATTGGATTTGCAAAACTGAATGTAAGAAGAATAACCAATGATGTAAACATTTGGATTTCGGCTAAAGCCTTCTTACGTGAAATAGATTCGCCTTTATCGGCAAAGAGTGTAGTGAATAACTTGCTTTCACTGTTCAGCCACATCTCCAATGTGCTGAAGTCTGCCTGATTGGCAGGGATTGTTGTTTGTTTTTTCATTTTAGAGAGCATTTTAAATGAATAAAATAATGTTGTTATAATACGGAGAGGAAACAAAAAAAGTTCCGCTCCCCGTTGCTCTCCACCTGATACAGGCAGTGGGTCCATTAAGACTCCACACGGGACGGAACTATACAATATAATGGCAATGCCTCAGACATAAAAAATGCCCGCAGCAAAGTTATTTGGCGAGCCTTCGTCGCCTGTATCAAATAGAGAGCACTGCAAATATGGGAATTTATTTTGGATATGCAAAATATAGGCAAGAAAAAAACGGTTTGTCGTTCGATTTTGAATGACAAACCGTTTTGGGATGGGAATTAAAGGTTATATATTCTCTTTCAACTTATCAAGTCTCTTTTCATACTTTTGTCTATTAGCTTCTGATAATTTATTTTTTAATGCATACTCAAGCATTCTTTTTTCATTTGATACATCACCTAACTTTCTGTAACATTGAATAATTCTATCAGTCAAGTTTAATACGAATTTATCTTTATTGAAATAGAACATATACAAGTCAAGTGCTTCTTTATATTTGCCTTCTTTCTGAAGAGAGTAAGCCTTATCTAATTCACCCTTAACATTCTCTTTGCTGATTAAATTCTCAACAGTATTCAAACGTGATTCGTATTCGGGAATATATTCATCCTTACCTTCATCTTTGCATACTGCAATAATCTGATTAATCAATTCTTTTTCCTTATCGTAAGCTTTCATATTGCGATAACAGATACATGCCTGGTGTAATGAATATAGTCCAGATTCATTTGCTACACATGACAAAAATATTTCGACAGCTTTTTCCGGATCACTATATTTCAATTTCTCGGCAATATCCAAATCCGGATTAGCATCATGTGCCAAACTGCGTTCTGTAGTAATCTTTACGGTTACTCCATTACCAATATATTGCCCGTCTTTGGACATCATCTTTTTAACTTTTAAATCATCATCTGGAATACGTGCGTCAAACGGCAAAAAAGCATTTGCGTATATAAATGGTACATCGTCATTAGTAACTTTGGAAACAATACATTTATATATATTATCTCTATATACAAAGAAACACATGGAATACTTCTTCTCTACATAACCAATATGGCTACCATCGGAAGTCATTACCATCATTGCGAATGTGTCTTTATCGTTATGTGGCTCATGTATTAAAGTAAGTTCATCACCGACACAAACACGTCTCGCTGCATTTATATCAGCTGCAGAACGATACATTGTACCCTTGACTGCAAAATTCACCCTTTTTGCATTCTGAGGTATCGGAGATTCTGGTTTTGTACTTGAAGTATAACCAGACGATTGAATGTTACTACTGTAAGAACTTGTGTTTGTTTCATTTGATGAATGTTGGTCTTTATTGGTTTTCTTGAGGTATGAAACAAACACCATACCAACTAAAACTGCTACAAATATTACCCAAATCATAACTATTTATACCAAATTCTTTTCTTAAATCTCGTTACAGATTTAATCTTGATACCATCAAAAAAATTAGCATGCTTTTTGTTTATAAGATTCTCTATATGCATATTCTCAAAGATGTTGTACTTCTTGTATAACTCTTCAGCTTTGGGGAACAATAGAACATTATAATACAACATAACCAATTCAGAAGAAGAAAGGCTTGCTTGTGCAAAGGAAAAATAATGATGAATTTTATCATTAATTCTTATCTTCTCTTGTTCATAATCAACAGATTGACTATCCAACTGAGACAATAATTTCTGTTTATAATCATCTAAGTACTTGATGATATTATAGAAATGACGACAATAATGACCTAAACAATATTCATATTTATAAAAGAATAGCCAATATGCATAAGCACAATATTCTCTTTCGTCGTTTGATTCGTGAACAGTTTTAAATGTTTTCTCATTTGAACCATATAAAATACCTATATATTGATTGATAGCCCAAAGTTTAACATCATTATAATGTTCATTATCAATAATGACATTATTAACTGCATCATAAAAGCAATCTAATTGAGATTCAACTTCTTCATTTATATCACAAACAGAAGCCTTCTTAAAATTATGAGAAGACACAAAATTGTAAATATTCCTATACTCAATAATAGACCTATTAAAGAAGTTCATTCCATTAACATCATCGTTGGTAACAGCTAGTCTAAATGTTTTATCAAGACTAATATGATAAAATCTAGTATTGATGCTATCCCTAATACTGTCTTGAGTTTTTAGAAGATTAAAGAAAGTATTTTCAAATAACTGTTGATCAAGAAGTTTCTGGTTGGTTGCCATTTCTTCCCTTTGATTTTTCATCTCTTGCTGTTGCAGCCTTAATGCACTGAAATATAGTAAGACTCCAGCCAAGGCCCATATACTACCTATAACACCACCAATAAAATCCCCAACTTGGCCAGTTTGAGCCATATCATCTGGAGTTAAATGACCTCCAATTGTATATGAAAAACTAATTATTATTAAAAACACTATTAAAATTAATAGCCCTGAATACATGCATATATGTGCACATTGTACCAATGTAAAATTTCTTAATAGCACTTTTATTTTCATAATAAAACAAGATTTATAAGATTTGCGTTATTATATTTCTCCTTTCTTTACACGCAACAAGTTTAACGAGGTGTCTCTTGGTACTCTACAGTTATCTGAAAATATGATATATTCAGTACCTTTTCCTACTGTTGCTGCGCTGTAATTTAAGTTATATTTAAACATACGATAACCTTTATAGAGATTACGTATAAAATTAGATCTATCATAAGTAACAACCCATTTTTGATTATCAATTGTTGATATGGCTTTAAATATATCACAATGATCTTTATCATCATAATAATTCATATACAATCCCTTTCCTTTATCAAAATAAGGAGGGTCAAAGTAAAAAAACGACTTATGATCCAGGATATCCTTAATGGAATATACTAAATCAACAGCATCCATATTATGAAGATCTACTTTATCTGAGAAACTTGCAATCTCTGTTATACGATTAATTAAATTCTCCTTATTATATCTGGCATCAATCAGGAAATTTCCTGTTTGTTCCTGACCACCAATAACGCCACCCTTAATGATTCCGGAACGGTTAGTTCTATTTAAGAAAAAAGTAGAAAATCCCAATGTTAATAAATCAACACTCTCTTTATTCTTTTGAATTTCCCTCTGCTTGTGCCAGACATCCATAGTAACAGGAGTGTCTTTTATTAATTTACAAAATGTATCAGTATCATTGAGTATAGAATACCAAAATGCAAACAATGAACGGTCTTTATCGTTGATAATAATTCTTCTAACGAAATTGTTCATCAACAAATATAAAGCAACAGACCCCCCTCCAACGTATGGTTCTATATATGTACCTCCTATTAAATTATTCTTCTCGAATAATTCAACAAAAAAAGTGGATATTTTTCCTTTTCCACCTGGATAACGCAAAGGAGAATAGTATTTCATCATTTATTAATAAGTTGCTGTTCTATTTCATGCCACAAAATTACCATAAATTTCTCAATATTATCCCATGCAGTCGTTATATCTGTAGGTGTTGGTGCAAAGATATTATTGTGCACATATGCATGAAATGTTTTTATGCTCCATAAAGAATCTTCTTTTTTAGTCATAACTCTAATTCCTTTTGATGTAGCATCATCCATAACCTTTCTTGAAGTCATATTGCTTCTAACTATAGAAACCTTATCATGCAATGACCTTCCACTATTGGCAGCACTAATTGTTTGCTCACCTAATAATTGGAAAGTTTCTAAATAAGTATCAATACTCAACTCAACAAAAACCCTTAAAACGATAGAAGCACAATTAGTATATTTATTAATATCAAGAGTTTGAAGTTCTTTATATATCTTATTAACTTTGGGATTAGTTATTCTAATTAAACATTTAGCCGGTATAACATTTTTGCGGTTTATTGGTATAGCTTTTTTACCAACTTCTTTATTATCATTGTTATCTAAATTAATTTGAACATTATTTATGGAAGTATCTTCATTGGCTTCGTTATTAAAATAGTCATTATCCTCATACGATAATTCCCAAATATCCACTTTGGAAGATTTATCAGAAAATTCTGGTAAAGAAGAAGAAATTCTTTCTATGAATTGCATCCTATCCTTCACTGTATATATAGATTTTACAGAAAAATCAGGTTTAGCTATTTCGTTTATTATGCAACATAATCCCTTTGCAACTTCATTTTCTGGATAATCCGACAGTAACATGGAATTTACCCACTTTAGACCTAATCTTTCACGAATAAATGCATCACTTAATATACGCTGGAAGTTTGTCAAACTTATAGTAGAAGTCTTTTCTTTTATATCACTAGAAGCAAAACTTGAGTTTCTAATAAAATTCAAAGCCTGCATTTCTATTTTTATTTTTTTACCTCGTCGTGTATTAAAACGTTGTATTTGCTCTGGAATCCAACTAACAACTCCTACACCTTTCTGTTCGCCAGTATGTTCAAGTTCAACCCATTGATCAGCTTCATTAGAGTCTAAATATACATAACATAAAACAGATTTGATAGGTTTATTGATAAAAAGCTTATGCAACCTCTCAAATCTTTTTCTGTATTCTGGATATTTGTTCTTATCAATTAATTGAGGATGTGCCACCAACTTTAGTGCTGTAGTTCGCCTATTCCCATCTTTTACTATGTACTTTTTACCATCATCAGAAGGTATAACATAGAAAGGTTTTTTAGATAACCCCCTTTTTACAATATCATATGCCAAGTTATAGATTTTAGTACCCAATTTTTGCAACATCATTTCTATAGCCTCCCTTTCATTTATAACAGGTTCGAACCTATCATTTTCAGGATTGAGGATAAGCCTTGATAATAAAATCTGTTTATAATTTTTCTCAATTGCCATAATACTAAAAATTGTTTTTCACAAAGTTAGTAAAAAGAATATTGACTATAAATTTTATTGTAAAAAATATAATAAAATAAGAAAGAGCCTTTTAAAAGACTCCTTCTATTTTTCAGTCAAAGTAAAGTGTTGAATTAAACAGTGACCGCCATTAAATCTTTAGCTAAAGCATGCAAACCGTTTGCAATTTTCTCTGCCTGTTGTGGGCGTGGTTTGCTACGCCCCGCAGCATAATGAGCCAACTGCTTCTGGTTAATACCTGTGATTGTCTGCAATGCCGAGAATGAGAATATACCTTGATAGTAAAGCAACAGACTTTGAACATCAAACTTATAAATAAGTTCATATTCACCATCAAAGACTGAAGGATATTCATCACCATCCTTTTTAGCGCAATCAAGATAAAAACGAATGCTATCCACAACTTCATTCTTGAACTTATCAAAATCACCGGTACAAGCAACAACCCAACCTGGTAATAAATCGCAAGCTGCACAATAGCCATTGTCTGTTTTAGCAGTTTCAATAAATACTTTTTCCATATATAAAATTATTATAAGGATAATCTTTAAATAAAGCGGTCATAAAGACCGCTTATGCTGAATCAAAAAGAGGTCTGAGCATAAAGCTCAGGGTTAAAACTTTAACCCTGACTGCTTCTCGATGCTCTTTAAAAGAAATCCCCAAACATCATCAGAAGAACCACCATTTACGGTAACTTTTCCTTTCTTTGTCGGATGCTTGAACTGTCGATGGCTTCCTTCGTAATTAACCAAATACCAACCATCAGCTTCAAGTTTCTTGAGGATTTCCGAAACTTTAATAACTTTCATAGGCCTCTTGTTTAATTCAACGATACAAAGATAGTAAAATTACTATGAATAAGAAATATGTTTCATACAATAATAGCATATTTACTATGATTTTTAATCATATTTAAGTAATCGCAATCTACTTGCGTAATGATATCGCAAATATTTTGCGTAAAACAATCAGAATACCTTATTCCCCGCCGCCCGATTTTGCCGCCAACGGAGTGATCAGCGGCCAAAAAGGGCGGCGGGCGGCGGGAAAGCTGCCCACCAACCCTAATGCACTCTTACAGCCTTTGAGCGCCCTTATAGGCGCCCTTCGTCTGCATAACTATAATGTTGGTCATCTGCATAAATAACGTGGTCTAACATTCTTATATTAAGTATTTTTGAAGCCTGCTGCAATGACATTGTTAGTCTGTCGTCGTCTGCGCTTGGTCTCACGTTTCCGCTTGGGTGGTTATGTACCAATATCAAAGAAGTGGCGCAAACTTTCAGTGCTTCACGAAGAATTAACCTTACATCTACTTGAGTGCTTGCAAGTCCACCAACTGAAACACGCTGTTTACGGATTATTCGGCTGCTTTGATTAAGGAATATTACCCAACATTCTTCATGGTCTAAATTCTGCAAGTATCTGTGCATAACATTATAAATATCTTCGCTACATTTAATTACTTTGTTGTCTGCCTTACGGCTCTGCATACGTTTATAAAGTTCTATTACTGCCATCGCCATCGCTCTCCGTGCCGGTGTGAGAGTCTGACAAATTTCTTCTATAGTTACATTATCAGACTGCAACAACATTTTTTCTACTTCCTTTGAGGTCTTTTCACTGTTTGTGATTTGATAAACTACTTCTGCGTCACTTAGGTGGCGGCATTCGCCACACATTTCAAATAAATCTTTCATGAGATTATAAGTTAATTAGTTTAATAATAATGTTTTACCTAAAAAGAAACCACCGATTACAGATGCTCCAAAGCATTCAAGCATGCAAGAAAACTTTGCGTATGAATATCCCTGAGTCAGTATATCATCAAAAACCAAAATTTTCTTTCCGTTAAAAAACTCTTTGTCAAAATCTATAGTCTGAACCGTTTCTAAATTCTTGCTGCATTTCGTTTCGTGGATGGCAAGACGTGCGCCATATACGTGAATGTGGTCGAATGCGTTTTCTGCTCCGCTTAATCTGCAAACTTCATCAGCAAATACTTTGTATCGAGTAAAGTTTCTCTGCTCGCTGCTGGCTGGTATGCATGCAAAAACAATATTTTTTGTATCTGTTCCATAAAATTGTATTAGTTTTTCTGCTACAAGTTTTGCAACTGACAAACTTCTTTTACCGTCTTTAAAATCCCATATTAAGCGTCTTATCTCCCAGTCCTTTTTTGTAGCCTGTTTATATTTGGTTGGTAGGTAGTCAAAAAAGTTATACATTAATTTGCTCCACTGTTTTTCAAAATCTTTGCTATAAGTTCTCATATCGGTAGGTTTTAGAATTTTATTCTTGAACCTCGAGCTTAGGTAGTGAGCCTTTATTATCTGCTCTTCCTTCTCTGAGGTTTTTTTTATTCCGTCGCCTGTCACTGTCGGTTTGTTTCGCCTTTTACACTGCATCAAAAGGTGTTGCATATCGTTACAGACAAGTTTTCGCCCTAAACGTAGCCTGAATACTACCCTGTAAGGGTGGAGATTTTTTGAGCGAACAGAGCCTGAACTTGTAATACGATATGCAACATTTACCTTTGCAGTGAGAAAAGGCGTAACTGACAGGGATAGACGACACCTAACTGTAACCGAAGAGAAGAAAAGAAGAGCAGTGAACAATAACATAGACAGGATGTCTATACCGCTTTAAAACGGGAACAAAGTGGGGCGGGTGGGCCGCTGCGTTGCACGCTATCGGGGACCTCAGAAAGTCTTGCTAAAGTCTTTCTACCTTATACTCCCGAAAATTGCTCCTTTTGCCATTAATAACGGCTTGACGACATGGCGAAAGGGGCAATTTTCGGGTGCCCAGCAGACTGTTTTACAACATATTAGCATCTGAAAAGCAATCTAAAAAGTAGAATTTGCAGGAAAATTCCGCTCCTCAATGAAGAAATGCGCACATAATCAGCCGAATACATCCACTCAAGCCCGCATTTTATGCGGAAGGCAACGAGTTGCCCCACCACCGCCCTACGCCAAAACCCTAACACGCCCCTCTCGCATGGTCGGAATATGTAAACAAATTTTAACACTACGCACGGCACACGCCATCACACGCATAAAAAATCAGCCCCGACAACCATCATGCACGGTCATCAGGGCTTACATTAAGAAAAATCTAATTAGCTATTGAAAACTACATAGAAGAAGTAACAAAAATGTCAAATGTCATCTGAGGGAAACGCTCGCAACCGATACAGAGAGTATCGAAGGCATCCGAACCGTCAGTTCTCGCCTGGAGCTGGTCTTCTTCAGTCTCTGCAAGTTTCTCACCTCGCTTATCCTTACCACCATTATACACACCTGCAGTCTGGACTGAGATAAGAAGGTCTTCGTTGTTCTGCACATTAAAGAAAGGTATGAGCTTTGCCTTACCTGCAAACATACGGTTTAGGAGCAGCCATTTCTCGATATGCTTCATCGGTGGGCCTATATAGACAGAACGCACTTCCCATCCTCTATCCTGGAACGCACGTTCGATTACGAAATGGAAGTCTTCATCATTAACCGCATAGTTGGAACCGAGTGCAGTGCTGTCGTAATAGAAGATGACTTCCTTACGTCGCTGATGACGGTAATACTTGCAGAAGTCATCAACCAAAGCTTCGAGCTTACGTTCATACTTTACCCAAAAGGATTTGATAACCTTGAGCCTGTTCCTATCCGGCTGTCCGGCTACCAACCAGTTAATATTCGCATTAAAGTCAAATGCTATGCAGATAGGCTTATCCCTATCAAGGTCTGCATCCATCAGGCATGAAGGCTCCTTGATTTTATCGAACTGATATTCGAGGCTGTCAAGATAACTGAAATCTGTTGCATTGTACTTATGTCCTTCAGTCATGCTCGAGTAGAAACCATCCTTACTTATGCCTATGCGCTTGCATAGTATAGCAGTCTGGAAGGTAAGCGGTGGCAAGTCACGTTTCATCTGGTTGATAAAGGCTTCACCCAACAGCTGCATATTCTCGATAGTAGAGAACTCACGATACAGTACTGCAGCAGAACCTAAACGGCACACATCACGATTCAGTGTACGAAGGTAATCCTTCAGATATAAAGGTACAGGCTCAGACTTTGTCTGAAGCTCACGAATGCGCTGCTTGGTACGCCATATCTCATGAACTGTAGCTTGGATGACTTCAATAAGTTCCGGATCACATTTCTTTTCATAGTCCAGGAACCAGGAACCTTTCTTCGTTACAGGCATATCGGAAGTGATAAGCATACCATGGTGAAAGTAATGATGGCCAAAGTGCTGCTTATTACCACGATTGGCAGGAAGAGTTTCATCCTTCAGCTGCTCAAAGTCAATGTACTTTGCCTCGTCTATATCAAGGTAATCAAGAGAAAAAGAGTTTGAAGTTCCGGAACGGTCCTGACTGATGATGTAACCTATGGAACCATTGTAAAAGGAAATCACATTTTCCCAGTTGTCCGGCTGGAATATAGGTTCACCCCACCCCCATGATTTGGGCGGTTTCCTACCGATAGTCCAATGTAAATCACGCTTATAGCCCCATTTCTGCCAATGTATAAGCATCGAAGGAATGGTGTTTGTAAGCGCACGTTTACAGTTAGCAGCAACGAATCCTGTAATGCTACCAGGCATACGTTGCATATTTCTCAAGTTGATAGCTGCATGTATAGGACCTTTACCCCAACCACGTCCGGCACAAAGTACAATATCCTTTGCAGGAGTGTAAAGAACCTGCTGCTGTGTTTCGTGAAAGTATTCTCTCATGGTTCAGACTCCTCTACCTTTTTAGGGTTGAAAATATCATCTTCGTTAAAGTCTGCATCCTCAAACCTGATGTCCTGGATATCCTCATTCATGTACTGCTTAATCTTATCGGCAATACGCTGACGGATATTCGGTATAGGTCGAATACCGAGAATAGTAGGGTCTGTAGATGGTTGGAATGGCTGGATAACAATCTTATCATAACCAAGATCCTTTGCATCCTCTTTGTCGAGCTGCATGTATTTGGCATAGTAGTTGTCACATGCTGCCATTGCCCTGGCATCCTTCATACGCTTTGCCATCTCGTAACTCTCTTCGTTGCGCTGGATGAAACGATAGCGGTGATAATCTTTGGTGGCTTTGTTCAGATCACCAAGAAGATACTTGATTATACGAATATCCTCATAAGCTGCCGATTTCTGTATATTGTATCGTTTCTGCAGTTCAAGCACGATTTCCTGTTCACGTATGCGAGGGTACTGAAGCCAATAATTATACATATCCCTGAGACGAAACAGGCGCTGCTGTATTATCTCGGGGATATTCTTCTCTTTCATCTCATCAACCGATGCGAAAAGATACTCTTTGGCTATATCTATAGTTGCTGGTAGTGGCATAAATCATTATAAATCTTCGTCTGAGTCCATATCACGAAGATATGAACCAATAAGCTGAACGGCAAGCGGACTTCCGGCTTCAGCCAGTTCAAGTTCGTTCTGTCGGATCTGAAGGGCGCGTTCGGCTTTACCCTTGCGGTAAGCCAGACTTGCAGGATGAGATTTGTCGGAAAGGATTTCACGAAATCTGCGTTCGTTAATATCCATAAGAACCGCAATATCCGACACTGGAGTAAGCATTGAAGCAAGCTCCTTTATACGGTTAATCTGTGTTGAAGTTAATTCCATGTAGATGCAAGCTGCGTGTATTAATAATATCGGAAAACTGGTCTCTCAATGTAAGGAAGATATCAGGTTGCGTTGTAATAATAGAACATTCGGTTCTGTTACCTCGAGTCTGGTTCTGACTGGTAACTACAGTGACCATCCATTTGTCGTTCTCAACCAGAAGAACCTTAGAATGGTTTTCAGTAAGATATACATCATCGAAAACGACACCCATAAATGTGGAAAGATTCACGGTCTTCTTGGCTGCCTTCAGGTCGGCCATAAGAACAGCATGAAGAATCAGTTCACGTTTACGGAGTGAAAACAGTCTGCGCAAAAACTCTTCTGAAGTAGAGAATGTAGATACATAAACTTTTGCCGGACCTGTCTGCAGCAGAATAAACTCGAGAACATCAAAAAGTTGAAGCCGATTATCCAGATAGGCTTGTAACGGCATATCGGATATCGGCTTCAACAATCGGTTTACAATCTTCATACCTTAAGCCCTAAATCTTGTAAAGCTTTAACCTGGTCATCACTAACATTGTTGCCAGTGGATATCAGGAAGTCGAATTTTGCTTGCATCTTGGCAAGCAGTTTTTCGTACTTCGTCAGATCATCAGCTTCCTTGAGTTCAGCAAGTTTTTTCTTGTTGTCTGAAAGGTAGCCTCTTGCAGCACTGACTTTCTTGGCCATCTCAGCAGGATCTTCAGGAGATTCGCCTTCAACACCCGTACCTTCCTGTTCACCCGGCTTGTAATGGTCGTATTTGTTCATGTTATCCCGATATTTTGTATCCAGCTCTTCCAATTGCTTCAGGTATTCGTACCTGTCGCAAGGAAGAGCATCTCCCATGGTTTTCAATGTTTCGAAAGTTTCCTTCAGACGGAAATAAATATCTTTGTTGGATTCCCATAACTGTTGGATTTCTACGGGCAAAGAATCATGGTCTTCACGCTTTCCTTTTGCGATGACTGCATCTTGAGATACATCGTCATCAGAACTTATCTCTGCAGGTTTGAATGACTCCAATGTCTTTTCAACAGATGGAACCAAAACCTTATCCATCTGAACGACATCCTGAATAGTTTTGCGGTCAAGACGGATTTTAAGATATTTATTCAGTTCGTATTCTATTTTAGAAGCGAACTTCTGAGGATTACGAGAAATATTCTGAAACAATATACGGTTACGGGTAAGTTTCAGAACCATCTCCGCACCCTTCAATAAATCACGCTCAGCCGGCTCAGTATTGAGCCAGCCTTGCATGTCTTTAGTCAATTTATCATCTATAAACATAAAACTATCTCCTTAGATTATTATGGTCCTGGTTCAATAGCACTACCATCAGCTCCAGATATATCACCATCTTCAGTTTCAATCTTACCTGTGTAGAATGGAGAAGGGCAAATATCAGTACACTGAGCCTCGAGTGTAGTACCTGCAGTACCGGTATCACCTTCACCGGAAGTCTGCGAAATGGTAACTGAAGGATCGAAAGCTTCAGAACCTACAACACGGAATTTACCATTTCTTTGCTGACATAAGAATATCAATTCATCGATATTAGCCTGACGAGCAAAACCGGTTGCTTCTTCATCGGTGCCAGCATGAACAAGTGTAGCTTTGTTCAGGAAGGTAGGTGACGGTTTTTCACCCTGAGATTCGGAATTGATTGATGACTTTGTAGTAAGCAATTCTATATACTGCCATTTCTTATCAGCTGCAAGAACAAAGTCACCATCAAGAGTTGCAAGCTTGCCCATATTTTCAACCACCCCATCAATAGCCGGGAGAGTCGGCCATTTGGCAATCCAACTCTTAGGAATAAAATAGACTTTTCGTCTGATACCAGGTGTCGAAGTCTGACCGGGACACCAGGCAAGGGATGAGTACATCCCTTTACTTGTACAATCTACTGCCATATATTAGCCTCCTATACCAGCGACAACAGAAGTTGTACCATCGATAGTACCGACCAGAAGTCGCTCTTTTGAAATTGTTTCAAATTCAGCACCAAAGAACATCGTTGCAATAAAATCGAGTTTAAATGCGTGATGTTTTTCAACCAGAATCTTCTCTTTGTCTGCACCATTACCGAAACCAACAAGCATATTGCTCTTAGTAGTAAGATGAATAAACGGTGAGTTCGCCTTATTAGCCAAAGGAACTAATTCACATCTGTTATTAGAACCTTCAAGGAAGGCCTTTTCGAATGATGTATTATAAGGAACATGACCAACTGTAGCCTGATAATCATCAACGTAATTATCATATACACCTTGTGGTATAAACAATTTAGTTTGTGTTTCACGTAATACCGGATCTGCAGCACGGTAGAATGCCTTAAGTACATCAACAGCATTGTCTTTGCTGATAGCTTCGATTGTGAACATGTTACCCAGTTCTGCAGAAATCTTACTAGCATCTTTCTCTGTTTTGGTAATGGTATCAAAACCATTAAAAAGGTCTTTGGATTTTGTACCGCTTGGATTTCTAACAGCCGACCAAAGCACTGAATTAAGGTTAGCACCTAATTTAGCTGATAAGAATGCAAGAACCTGACGAGTTATATCCACATTCTTCAAGGCATCACCTTTAGAAATCAAGTTACCGTAAACTGTCTGCCAAACAGAGTTAGGAGAAAACTTCTTAACTACACTACCAAGGAACGTTTCCAGTTCACGGGGTTCGATACCTACGCTTTCGGTATCCTCACGGCCTTCATCGTATGGTCCAAGTTCAATGTCGCCAGACAATTCGCCAACAACTTCCTTACCTCTAACACCCGGTCTTTGTGTCATGTGTTTTAAAGTTCCAGCCATGGCAAGAACCGGCATCATCAGCAATTCTTTTCTATACTTGACAGCAGACTTGGAAAGCTGCTCGTCAGTAAATTTTACGTATCCTTTTTCGTCTGCCATATTACAACAAATCTTTTACACTGTTAAACATTTCGTTAGCTGAGTTCAGTTTAGTGATGTCATCATCATCACCTTCATCACCATTAATGTGTGTTGTATCATCACCATCATTTTTCTTCAGGTTTTCGTTCTGAGTCTTGAGGTCTGAAATTTCATTATCTTTATCAGAAGATTCCTTCTCAATGTTGGCAATGTGGTCGTTGATGGCTTTGACCTGGTCTTCAGTAAGGGTAACCTTACCATCTTTGTCAAATTCCATACCATCAATTTTCAAGATGGAATTGACTTTCTGATAATCTTTTTTCATAATTTTTTGAGTGGTAGTATTTAAGTGTGTCTTATTTTGAGTTTGAGTTGTGTCAATATCTTCTTTATGCTGTGACTTAAAGAACTTGTTAACGAAACTATTGAACCATCCAGGTGCAGTCTCATCTTCTGAAACAGTTATATTATTTTCAACAGCCGGCAGAGCAGGAAGTTGAAACATATTGAAACGAGTTTTCATGTTGTCGTCAAAGTTCAGCTTTGTACCATCTTCAATTATCTCGTCAACAAAACCATATTCAAGAGCTTCTTTAGCTGTCAGCCAACGACCTTCCTTCAGTATAGGAAGAATCTCATCAACTTTCTTCTTGCATTTGTTGGCATAAAGATTTGCCAAAACCAAGTCCATCTTATCATTCTCGAGCTTGTTTGCCTTCAAGTCGTCGATAAGTTTCTGAATCTGGTCTGCATTGTAATTGCCCCAGGCATCTATCCAGTTTGAAACCTTATGAATAAGGTAGAAAGCGTATTGTGACATACAGGTTTTCTTTGCACCTGTAGCAAGAATTGTAGCTGCACTGGCTACATAACCATATAGGAAGCAAGTTACATTGCCATGATCGATGAACTGCTGGCGAATATCGAGCGCATCGTCAACAGAACCACCGAGTGACGATACACGCACATTGACAGGCTTATTCTTTAAGCCTGACATCTGATTGCGGATAAAGTTCTTTGAATATCCCCAAGGGCCGATGTGCGAATCAATACTAAGGTTATATTCCATATTGTCAAAAATTTGTATATGCAATATTATACCTTATATATATTGTATAAAAAGACTCTAATCTAATATGGCAAGCATCGGAATAACAGAAGTATAGGTAACAGTTACGGTAACACCGGACTTACCGCCAGGTGCAGAAGGAAAACTTTCGCTGTTTTCGATAACCGGATATGGTTTATCAGCTGAACCGATAAGAAATTCAGAACCCGTAACGGTTGAAACTTTAAAACAATACTTTTTAGATCCGGGAAGAAGTTTTTCACAACGCGTCATAGTAAGTTTAGTAGTGAAAACTCTCTGATTGTTATCCATTTTGTCGGAAATCTCTACAGAACCCAACCCGATAGTTGAGATTTTTTCGAATTGCTGGAAAACATTGAGGAAAACTCCACAGTCCGTAATTATATCCGAGTGCTGAAGGTGATAAGCTTCTATGCACTCAACTTTTCGGATATTGTTAATGATGTGTATCATAATTATAGGTGTTTATATTATTGTGTTCGGTATTGTTCGGTTCAGTACAAAAACGCATCACTCATCCGAGTGTTTTCGTGTTAAAGAACCTAAAAATATACCTCTCCTACTGTAAGAAGTACGCATACGATAATATTTCTGTCTAACAGTCTCTGAATAATCATCATCAATACCATGCATCTCGCACCAAGCTGCAATGGTCTTATTAAGTCCGCAATCCCTTTTGGTAAGGTCACTCATCTCGTTCCAAAGGTTAGCACGGAACAGATCTTCGATTGTTTCCTTTACTGCAGCTTTGGCTTTTTTACCAAGGTAGTTGTAATATTGTGGCGGCTTCGCTTTAGAGTCAGGAATTGCGATAGCTGTGAGTTCATCATCTGCCAATTCGGGCAAAACTTCAGGTGGACGTTTACGAAGGAAACGACGGATAACAGCATTCTCATTACTTTGAGGTGGGAACACTACAGGATTGCCAAGGCTGTTATGCAGCCATTGTTTAAGATATGGTTCAAGTTTGATATAAAATACGATGTTGCTCATAATAAGAAGATCACACACCACAAAGATAATATTTATATTACTTTTTAGACACATATATCTATCATAAATTAAGTATAAAGCAAAAAGTATTTCTCCAAGAATGACATACTTTTTGCCTTCTACACCTTCTACACTTTCTACAAAACATAAAAACTATTGATTATCAATAACTTATAATTTTCAAAGGCTTCTACATTTGTAGAAATCCTGTAGAAAATGAAGTAATTTGTAGAAGGTTTTAACAATTTCATCATTTTGTAGAAATTTGTAGAAGGTTTGTAGAACAGTTGTAGAATATATAAAACACTCATTTTCAACATTGTAGAAAGTGTAGAAGGTGTAGAAGCCATTTTCACCCCATACGGAAAAGTGCAATACCCCTCAATACACCCACAAAAAAAGGCAACCGTCATCACGACGACTGCCTTCTACAAACTCTAAAACCATTTTTTATTAACTAATCTAATTCATCATCGGTGGTCTCCCTACCCTCTACCTCAACCTCGAGGTTAATATTATATGTATCACGTATCATCTTATAATCGAAACAGAGTGCTATATCTGGAGTTGATGTCTTGCGGTATGTGATACCACCTGTACCAGTCTGTTCAGCTTTCTGAACTTCGACACCATTCTGGATATTCTTAAAACGGACTGAGTTCTTTTTACCCATATACTCCTTGGAGTTCTCGAGATAGTAATTCAGTGATCCTTCAGGAAGGACTGAATCACCTACCTGTTTACCGAACTTCTTATAAAGCATGAAGATACGGTTTCGTCTCATGAGCAGTACAGCCTTTGGCACCTGATACTGTTGCTCTATCTTAATCAGGTTACTTTTGAACTTATTGACATATTCTATACGATAGTCACCTTCGATAAAGATTTCACCATCCTGCTGAAGGAATGACACAACATTCCAGAAGTTTGCCAGTTCATTGTTACTCTTACATTCTGCGTTCTGACGGACTATGCCTTCAAGCGTAACTTTGCGGATATCCTGGTATGAGAACGGCAAGTCGAGGACACCCTCGAGTGTTCTGAAAGCAGCAAGAGGTATTATCCAGTTACGAAGAATGCGGTCTTCAACCTTTTCCGCTCCAAGCCCCTCGATAATATCAGACAGGCATGAATGATAGTTACTCACAAACTGTTGCTCCATTTTGGCACGATGACGCAATATCTGCAGTGTTAGATGTGATAAGCCACGTTTGCGGATATCAACCAGTTCGCTATACCGTTTCTTCTCAGCATCAGTAAACTCCGATTTTGAGAAGGTAAGGAATACAAGACGGCTGAAGAGTGCGATATCAGCAGTCGCCATTTCCTGACCGGAAAGGATTACACCCGAATCAACGGCTGTTATCTCACGTTTCTTGTCCCGATCCATATTGATACGGCTTCTTCCAGCTCCATCCCACAAACCTTTCAGATACTCACGTTTGTCAATGTCGATGTTGTTCTTGAACTCATCGATATGTACCAAAGCATTTGAACACTGAGCAACCAGTTCTGCCAATGCAGGGATAGTAGCATTCTGTATGTTAGGCGGTGTATTGTCAATGATGAACAACGACATAAGACTATGGCCGAGTTCTGACTTACCAGAACCTTTAGGTCCGAAAAGGTTGAGTATTGGAAAGCTCTTGGTATATCCTGTAATGACATCACGGAACAATGTAGCAAGAAGGAAACATATACCAACCTTAGCGTTATCACCAAATACTCCTACAAGTTTGGTGAAGTATTCTTTCATTGATATCCCGGAATAGTTCAAGTGAACAAATCTGCGTTCGAACTGAAACAGCTTATCATCATCACGATATATCATACTTGATGCCGGCAAGTAGTAATTACCCTTGTCTGCCAGGCGAACGATACCATATTCATCAACCGGATGCCATTCAGTATCGAAAACACCATTACCAAAAGCATAGAATCCTTTACGTTGCCAACCGAGCTGAGTTATCTCAACAGCCGTTTCTGTCTGCTCATAAAGGTACATTTTCAACCTGGTCATTTCTTTTTCAGAAGCCAACCAAATATAGTTACCAAGACCTTCTACTTTCTGTTTGAACTTGGATAACGACACAAGATCCTCTTGTTTCATCTCGACAATTTCTTCCTGCTTGTTCTGGTTCCTGATGCGATAAAGGCGTTTGGGGTTAAGAGAATCCTTGATATGAAACATAGGCTGCATCACGAAGTTAGACCACTGGAACTCCTTACCATCATTAGTGCTATAATAACAGTTGTTTGACTCGAAGAAACCATACTTGGCCAACAGGTCACGATTGATGGTCTGTGTTTTGTCAGCTTTGGATTCTGAAATCTTCTTTTTCTCACGGTTGATGGCCGTAAGCCATAGGTTCTTATGATTATATATTTTCTTGAGCTGCTCGAGATACATCTGCTCCTTGACTTCATCGCCTACCATGGCAACCATCTTGGCAATCTTGGTCACTGCAGAACTTTTGTCTTCAGTGGTACCGTCAGCCTTGAAAGCATACCCGGCATACCAGGTTATGAAATCAACTTCTTCAAGATCTTTAAATCTTGAGCGATTTGTACAGTATGAATCCGGATCGTTCTTAGTATTGCCATCACCTACAGGAATCTCTTTAACCGATACAGAAAAACCACACTCCATAGCCAGTTGGCCGGACTTGATAACAGCAGCTATTCCGGTACCGTACTGTTCGCCTGGTTTGACTGCATCAGCATCAGGAAGAAAGCATATCGATGTGGCATATTTCTTTAGCTGATAGAATTGTTTTTTAGTCCACGCTGCACCCAGTGATGCTATTGTATTGTTTATACCAAGGCTTTGCAAACGCATAACATCAGGTGCACCTTCAACGCAATAGAACTTTTCTTCTTTTGCTGCCTGGCGAATTGCATTATCAATACCGAATATACTATCTGATTTATCATATATCTCGCTCTGGCAAGAGTTGAGATATTTGGGAGTACCTTCAACTTCGCTCATATCTCGAGCTGTCCATCCTATTATGTTCCGGAACCTGTCACGGATAGGTATCATTATACGGTCACGGTAGAAATCATAGTAACCACCTTCCTTACGCTGACGGATAAGTCCACATTCAACCATCAGTTCTGCTGAGTACCCAGCCTTTAAAGCTGCATCTGCCAATGATGACCATGAAGGCAAGGCGTAACCGATACCCTGTTCCTGAGGATATTGTTCGCCCCATCTTTGTTTAATCTTTGCACGGGCAGCATCAGCTTCAGTTTTTTCGAGATTTGAGATAAAAAAATCTGAAGCAAAAGCATTAATGGCAAACATAGACTCACGTTTGCGGATAGCTTTCAATTCATCCAGGCTTTTCTTTTCATTCTTGTTTTCGATATCGATTCCGTATTTATCGGCCAGCCAATGACAGGCTTCAGGAAAGTTCATGTTATTAATCTTCTGAACAAACCTTATTACGTTGCCACCTTCCTTACAGGCACCAAAGCAGTACCACAATCCTCTTGCCTGGTCCACCATGAACGAAGGTGTGTCCTCAGAATGAAAAGGACAACAAGCCTTATACCTGACACCGGCACGCTGCAGCTGGACGAACTGACCGACAACATCAACAATATCGGCACGGTCGAGGATTTTTTCTATGTCTGAATTAGATATCATGTTTTAGAGTTTTAAGAGTGTCCGGCAAATATGGATAATTTGCCGGCTATTAAAAATTACACTTCAGTCGGTGAAGTGAATATCATAATCACGCAATCTGTTATTGTTGTTGATGTTGTAACATCGGCCATACCCATCCCATCGGACACGTTTTCGCCTGGTTATATTTGTGACCATGCCGTTCATCAGCGTGCGCCTGGTTACAGTAATATATCCGGTAACTTTGCGTACAAGCATATCAGTAGTGTAATATACGTGATCTATTTGTTTGGTTGGGAAGTATTTTTCCCATGTCGCTATATCGTGTAGTTTCATGGTTCATTGTTTAATAATATGTCTAAAATGTATTCATGTAACACATCGAGGATAAATATCTGCTCATTTTTACTATAGCCTTGGATATGTTCACGAACAAAACCAAGTTCCAATCGAGCAACATCCTTAAGTTCGGCACCTCTCGGAGAGAGATAACCAATACCGGCAATCTCGGCCGATATTTCCGGGTTGGTATTTTTTGTGCGGTCTATCATGATTACTTTTCTTTACTTTGTTTTTCATCATCTATCAGTTTTTTACCACAAAACGGGCAATAAGAATATGTTAATTCAATGCTACTATCTCTTTTAGCGTAACTACCATCTTTTTTCTTTTTACGATACAAAACCTCGATAGAAGGGAGTAAACAAATCTTTCCATTAACAGATGTAAATACACCTCTTATTTTAGCTAGAGGATCACCAGTAGACTCTCTAACTTTTACTTTTGCTTGTTCAAAACAATCACATGCCATAATCAAAAACTTTTATTCAATAAGATTAAAACCTTTTTCAATGAATTAATCCATAGCGGATCAACACCATGTTCACGAAAGAATCTCATCCATTTTCTTGCATGATATTTCTGCATTCTGCGTTTTTTGATATACTTAAGTTGATTGATATTAATAATATTTTTTTTCTTAGCCATAGCCTATTGTACTTCGTTAAATGTGTATTCTATTGTTAATATTTTTTTGGAGATAACCCTGATAGCATTATCAAGATTGTAATCCTTAAACCTCATTTTATTGTTTTCACCATGAATAGCATCCATAAGTCTATACAGTTTCTCCATGATTGGTATACGCTTACTTTGGCGGTAACCACCAAGTCTCTCTCTTAATAGTATATCCATGTAATGATTATGTACGTCGCAAATAGAAATTATAATCTGAACCATTATAGCAGTTACTCTTATCTGTGTGTATGGCCAATCAGGATGATACTTTAACCATATATTTGAAATAGTATAGTACATCAGTGTAAGGTCACAATTAAATGTCTTCTTAAGCTCAATCGTTTTATCGATCACTCGTTGCTGGTGAGCGAAGTCAAGATCATGCTTAACGAAATAGTAATATTCATCACGTAATTTGCGTATCTCTCTAGTAGTATCTCTAAGCAAACTTATTTTGTTATCGGCACACATCTTGACAACATCCATAGCATACTCCCATGCCAACTGATAAATGATTAGTGGAGTAACGGCCATCATACCTCTTTCATCAGGAGTAAGAACCATATTCATACGTTTCTCATCATTCTCCATAATCATTTTGAAAGTCTCTTTTTGGATTTCTCCAATAGTAGTAATCACCCATGAGAATGAATCTGAATTGATTCTATATTTCCGCTTAGTACCTGATAGCTGTACTGACAGACCTGTTGCGCCTGATTTAAGATTCCTTATACCCAGAATTTTAAATAGTTGCCCAACTTTGATTTTCGGCTGAACCTTATCACTGCATTTCCTTGCAGTGATTTTTATCAGATCACCTTTTTTGTGGATGTCTGATTTACTCATTGATATTGTATCTGACGTAATCATATTTTATTATAATGTTTAATATCCTGCATTTCCCATCCAAGTCTAACTAACCACCAAGGTTCACTATATCTGACAGTAAACCAAATAGAATCATCTTGAGGATCACTCTCTAAAACAGAAGTTATTGATAATACTTCTTCTGGATAAACCGCAGAAATTCTTTCTTTCAAGTTATCTATCAATTCTTTATCATAAACCAGCTTTAACTCATTCATAAATTTAAGTTATTATACCATGTTATAATCTGGCTTGTGTTCTTTAATTCTAACTTAACTTTAATGGCTTGGAAGGTATTGTGAACGGTATGAATTGAAATATACAGCTTATCTGAAATCTCTTGTGGTGTCAGTCCTTCAGCCAGTGCTGCAGCTATCTGCATTTGTCTTACACTGAGAACTGATGTTCGTTTCGGATTGCATATTATGTTTTCGTATTCACAATCTTTAGTGCCTCTTAGAGGACAATGTACTTGCTCGAGATTAATATTACCATCAATGAAATCAATCTTCTGCGTGTCGAACTCACCGCAATTACATCTTAGGAACCTGTGTACCATTTTATAGTTCTTGAATCTTGGATTCTTTGAAGCCTTAGAATAACATTTATCAAGTGCACGGTACGCATCTGAATAACACTCGCGTATTGTCTCAAGAATGTCATCAATAACATCACGGCTGGATTCAGACAAACGCGATATTTGATTGCCATCATCAAACATTACATAACCTGAAGGAGTGTTGTAGAATTCAAGTTGATTTTTCATTTTCTTGTTTAATAAACTTCTCTATCGCTTCACGCTCGAGTTTAGTCCAAGAGTCTTTCTTCATTTTAGTAAAGAAAGAAGGGTAAGAGATGTCGCAAAGCTCGAGAACATCTCGTATGAACTGACTCTTTTGCTTGTTGGATAGAGATGAATAATAGTTAGATATTACCATTTTTGTTACTTTTTAGATGATTATATTATTTACAATTGATTTAATTATTAATTTTATAGTGTAAAGGTATTATTTATTATCTATTATGGATAGTATTTTATCCATAATTTGATAGTAGGTATATTTATTTATACTAATTCAAAATAACAAAAGCGATGTTTAACGGACATATTATCAGTGAGTTAATAGAGCAAAAGAAGGCTAAAAAAATAGACGTCTATAATTATGCTGAAATAACCAAAGCAACCTTGGATAACATAATCAAGGGAACAAGCATACCTAATTGTGGTACACTGGAGAAAATAGCTGATTTTTTCGGTGTATCTATGGACACATTCTTTATTCGTGAAAATCAGCCAATTAAGAATATAGGAAACAATGTTACGATAAACGGAAACCTAAATAATGTAAGTAGTGATATTTTGCTCAATGAATCAAAACGAGAAGTTGAACATCTTAAAGAACTACTTGCTGAGAAGGAAAGATTAATTCAAGTTTTAATGCAGAAATAATGTATAATGGCAATATAATTAGACAGTTATTGGTAGAAAAGAATATACCTAACAAAGAACTTTTAAGATATATCGGTACTGAAGCCAATGCTTCACTTGCCCAAATCGTGAACGGTAACCCAACCGTAAAACGTCTTGAGAAAGTAGCCGATTTTTTTGGTGTCTCAATGGATACATTCTTTGAAAGGGAAAAACCTTTCAAGTATGTAGGTACTACGAAATGCGATGATACAGCTTATTATCTTGAGAAAATTGAACTTCTTGAAAAAATCATAAAAGAGAAAGATGAGCGTATCAAGTTATTAGAAAATGTAAATCAGTTACTTACAAAACATACTTGAAGGACTGATTCAGGACTCAAGAGATATAAAAACCATAGTTACAAAAAGTGTAATACATTGATAATCAGATATGACTATCTTAAAGAAATTGTCATTAGAGTTCGAGCCTCTCTTCCCGTGCAGAAGTAAAAAGCTGTAACTCAAAAAGTTGCAGCTTTTGTTGTTTTATAGGTCGGACAAATGCCATACACATAAAAACAAAAAAGGTATGAACCTATGACATTAAATCATCAGTTCATACCTTTTATCATATTCTATAAAATTAGACTGTACAACTAAAACTATAAAACCTTATAGCAAAAAACAATATAGTAATACATCAGCTACAGCCTACAGACATATCGTAAACAATACAACCATATCAGAACTCAGATGTGAAATGGAATTTTATATTCTTGAAATCCATCTGAGCCATTTGAAGAACATATCCACTGTCTGCAAGGAAAACATCCCTACCCTCTCTGTCCTTAGCCATATACTGGTATTTACGCTTCTTGAACGCTTCGAGTTCTGCCGGGTCATCGCTTTCTATCCAACAAGCCTTATACAAGCTTACAGGCTCCCAGCGGCACTTTGCATTATATTCATTTTCCAAACGGTACTGAATAACTTCAAACTGAAGCTGGCCTACTGTACCGATAATCTTTCTGCCGTTAAACTGGTTGACGAACAACTGTGCCACACCCTCGTCCATAAGTTGGTCGATACCTTTGTTAAGCTGTTTTGTCTTCATAGGATCGGCATTCTCTATATACTTGAACATTTCAGGCGAGAAACTTGGCAATCCCTTAAAATGAAGATTTTCACCTTCTGTAAGTGTATCTCCAATCTTGAATGTTCCATTATCCGGCAAACCGATAATATCACCTGCCCAGGCTTCATCAACAGTAGTCTTTCGCTGAGCCATAAACTGTGTAGGCGAAGAAAAACGCATTGTCTTATTATGACGCACATGCAAATAAGGAGTATTTCTTGTAAACTTACCAGAGCATACCTTACAGAAAGCCACACAAGAACGATGATTAGGATCGATATTTGCTGTAATCTTAAACACAAAACCTGTGAATTTAGGTTCGTCAGGATTTACTGTACGCTCAATAGCTGCTACCGGACGTGGACTTGGTGCAATTTCAACAAAACAGTCGAGCAACTCCTGGACACCGAAGTTATTTAATGCAGAACCGAAAAATACAGGAGCTACATTACCTTCAAGATACTCTTCAACTTTAAATTCCGGATAAACTCCATCAATAAGTTCCAACTCACCACGAAGCTTGTCAGCCAATACACTACCTATATGATTATCCAGATCTTCAGTATTTATATCAACTTCCACTTTCTCAGTAACAACCTGTTTCGATGGCTGGAAAAGATTAAGTTTCTGTTCGTAGATATTATAAACACCACGAAAACGAGGACCACTTTCTATAGGCCATGTAAGAGGGCGTACATTAATAACAAGTTCTTCTTCAAGTTCATCAAGCAAATCAAACGGATCTTTTGCTTCACGGTCCATCTTGTTTACGAAGATAATAACCGGAGTATTACGCATACGGCAAACTTCCATCAGTTTTCTTGTCTGACTTTCCACACCTTTTGCACCATCCACTACAATAATAACACTGTCGACTGCTGTAAGAGTACGATAAGTGTCTTCGGCAAAATCCTGGTGTCCGGGAGTATCAAGAATATTTATCTTGTAATCATTATAGTCGAACTCCATTACAGAAGTAGTAACAGAGATACCACGCTGCTTTTCAATATCCATCCAGTCGGATGTAGCAGTTTTCTTGATTTTGTTTGATTTTACAGCTCCGGCAACTTGAATCTGTCCACCAAAAAGCAAAAGTTTTTCTGTAAGAGATGTCTTACCGGCATCCGGATGCGCAATAATGGCAAAAGTTCGTCTTCTTTCTATTTCCTGATTCATATTTATATTATTTTTCTTTATTTCTTCTGAAGTATTTCTATACATTCCATAAGACTGTCTGTCCAATATGGAATTTCCACACCATAGGTTTCCTTAATCTTAGTCTTGTCGAGTACCGAATAATGAGGACGGACAGCTTTAGTTGGATAGTCTTTTGTATGCAGGGGTTTAACATGGCAACCTTTTATTCCGGACAGACTGTGTATCATCTTGGTAAAATCATACCATGAGCATACACCTTCGTTGCTAAAATGATATATTCCCGGAACAATACCTTTATTGATGGCTGTAAAAATTACAGCAGCAAGGTCACGGGCGTATGTAGGCGTTCCTACCTGATCGAAAATCACACCGAGTGAATCTCTTTCACGGCCCAAACGGATCATTGTCTTTACAAAATTGTTTCCAAAAGTTGAATAAAGCCATGCAGTTCTGATAACCATGGTATTACTGCAATACTTAAAGGCCTCCTTTTCTCCTGCCAGCTTGGTAGTACCATATACCGAATTCGGGCAGGTTGGCATATTTTCATCATATGGAATGTAAGAGGTTCCATCAAAAACATAATCTGTAGATACCTGTATCAAGAATCCTCCACGACTGTCGACTGCCTTGGCAAGATAGCCCGGTGCAAGGGCATTTAACACATTACAGAAATCCGCATCGTCTTCAGCCTTGTCGACTGCAGTATATGCTGCACAGTTCACTATGATATCAATCGAGTTTTCAGCCACAAAATCCATAACAGCTTTCTCATTGCAGATATCAAGTTCGGCAACATCTGTAAAAAAATAATTATAATCCGAATTAACGGCAGACAACAGACGCATTTCATTACCAAGCTGACCGTTGGCTCCTGTCACCAAAATATTTTTCATAAATCCAATTCTCCTTTCTTATCTTTATTATAGTAATCGGCCAGAATAGCCAACAAGTCACTTATTACCTTTATAGCCTTTTGTGTATCTTCGCTTATTTCTTTTTTCTGCAATTTAAGTAGAAGAACTCCATACATGGCATCAAAACATGTCTGTATTTCCGGAGCGTCCCTATCGGCCCCCTTGGCACGCAGTTCTACTATAAAAGGCAAAGCCTTATAGTATGCAGCACTATAATAAGGATATTTAGGCGACTGAAGCAACTGAAGATGCAAGTCTGTGAGCCATACAATAATATTTTTATTAATCTGTAAATGGCCTTTTTCCATAACACCTTCATCATGCATCATGTTAATCAGGTCTTTATACCATTGCAAAAGAGCGTTTTTCTGCTCTTCCGATACAGGATACGGATCAACGATAGAGGTCTTTATCTTTTCAATATCAAATCCGTATGCACGGATCAAATCTTCTATCTGCCACATATAAAGCAGATATTCAGCAATATTCTGCTGTTTCAACTGTTGAGATATATACATTTATTCAATACAATTATTCAATTCAGTATCAATATACATTAAGATATACATTAAGACTCAATACACACATTATAAATACGATTTATGGATACAGACAGATACAATACATCAGTAAAGCGAATTTCCAAAGAAAGCAAGAGCAAGCCCTACCACAGAGGCTACCATGACAATAACACCTATTATACGGTTTAATATCCATATTCCGCGCACATTAAAATGTGTACGTACCTTATTGACAAAGTATGTTATGCCAAACCACCACGTCAAAGCTCCCAAGACAATGGCCAGATAACCGACCAGCTGAAATCCTACAGGACTTCCTGGCATGACGAAAGAAAAACGGGCAAAGAGTCCGACAAAAAGGAATATAATAAGAGGATTGGAGAATGTAACAAAAAAAGCTGTAACAAAATTATGAAGATAAGACCCCTGTTTACCGGAAACAGGACGTAAGGCTTTTACCGGATTACTTCTGAATGTATATATACCGAATGCAAGCAACATGATACTGCCCACAATCTGAAGAAACAATTGGTGTTTTATGATGAGTTCATCCATAAAACTCATTCCATATCCGGTAATCAAGGCATAACATATATCGCTCAATGCCGCACCAAGACCTGTTACAAACCCAAACCAGCGTCCTTTGTTTAGTGTCCGCTGAATACAAAGCACGCCTACAGGTCCAAGGGGGGCAGAAACCACAACTCCCACAATAAACCCTTTTACCAATAAGTCGAGTATAGTAACTTGTTCTAACCAATTCATACTGCAAAGATGATACTTTTTTGCGAAAGTACCTATATTTCATTGCGATTTTCTTTCGTAAAAACGGGCTTTTATGTAACTTTGCAAAAAATAATTATCAAATTTGATAATTTGTATTTTCAGTTAAAAAACAATATAAGTGCTATGATTCTATTTTTCAGAACCCCAACAAAAAGTGTGATTGCTACTGCATGCAGTCAGGATATGAGTGCTGAAGACATCAAGAAGCTTTGCTGGCTTTACAGTGACGCAACTGTAGAAGAAGAAAGCAACTTAACAGGATGCTTTATCGGACCACGTCGTGAAATGATTACTCCGTGGAGTACTAATGCCGTGGAAATCACTCAAAACATGGGATTGAACGGGATACGCCGTATCGAAGAGTATTTCCCTGTAAAAGATGAAAATGCTGAGTACGATCCGATGTTACAACGTATGTACAAAGGTTTGAATCAGGAAATTTTCGACATTAACATCAAACCTCAGCCTATTGTTTACATAGATAATCTGGAAGAATACAACGAAAAAGAGGGATTGGCTCTTTCTCGCGAAGAAATGGACTACCTAATGAAGGTGGAAAAAGATTTGGGACGCAAACTCACCGACTCTGAAGTTTTCGGATTTGCACAAATCAACTCTGAACACTGCCGCCACAAAATCTTCGGCGGAACTTTTATCATCGACGGTCAGGAAATGGAATCTTCTCTTTTCCAGATGATAAAGAAAACTACCAACGAAAATCCAAACAAAATAATCTCCGCATATAAAGATAATGTTGCTTTTGCTGAAGGTCCTGTTGTAGAACAGTTTGCTCCAAAAGATCATTCTACTTCAGATTATTTTGTTATCAAGGATATCAAGACTGTTATTTCACTAAAAGCAGAAACTCACAACTTCCCTACTACTGTTGAGCCATTCAATGGTGCTTCTACAGGTACCGGTGGAGAAATACGCGACCGTATGGGTGGTGGTAAAGGTTCTTGGCCTATTGCCGGTACTGCTGTATATATGACTTCTTATCCTCGTTCTGAAGAAGGACGTGAATGGGAAAATATCCTTCCTGTTCGCGAATGGCTGTACCAGACTCCTGAACAGATTCTTATCAAAGCATCAAATGGTGCATCCGACTTCGGTAACAAGTTCGGACAACCGCTTATCTGTGGTTCTGTTCTTACATTCGAACATCAGGAAAACAACGAAAAATATGCTTACGACAAGGTTATCATGCTTGCCGGAGGTGTTGGCTACGGAACTCAGCGCGACTGTTTGAAAGGTACTCCTGAAGCAGGAAATGAGGTTGTAGTTCTTGGTGGTGACAACTATAGAATCGGTCTTGGTGGTGGTTCTGTCTCTTCTGTTGAAACAGGACGTTATTCTTCTGGAATCGAACTTAATGCCGTTCAGCGTGCCAACGCAGAAATGCAGAAACGTGCATATAACGTGGTTCGTTCTCTTTGCGAAGAAGATGAAAATCCTATTGTTTCTATACACGACCACGGATCTGCTGGTCACGTAAACTGTCTTTCTGAGCTTGTGGAAGACTGTGGTGGTCTAATCCACATGGACAAACTTCCTATTGGTGATGAAACACTTTCTGCAAAAGAAATTATTGCCAATGAGTCTCAGGAACGTATGGGATTGCTTATCGACGAAAAGGCTATCGAACATGTAAGAAAGATTGCCGAACGTGAACGCGCTCCTATGTATGTAGTAGGTGAAACTACAGGTGACCATCGCTTTGCTTTCGAGCAGGCAGACGGTGTACGACCATTCGACTTGGCTGTAGATCAGATGTTCGGTTCTTCTCCTAAGACTTACATGATCGACAAGACCGTAGAAAGAAAATATGAAAATGTATCTTACGATGCTACTAAGCTTAATGAATATGTAAGCCGTGTTCTTCAGCTTGAAGCAGTGGCTTGTAAAGACTGGTTAACCAATAAAGTTGACCGTTCGGTAACAGGTAAGATTGCACGCCAGCAGTGTCAGGGTGAGCTTCAGTTGCCATTGAGCGACTGTGGTGTTGTAGCTCTCGACTATCGTGGAAAATCAGGTATTGCTACAGCTATAGGTCATGCACCTCAGGCTGCTCTTGCCGATCCTGCTGCCGGTTCTGTTCTTGCAGTTTCTGAAGCACTGACTAACCTTGTATGGGCTCCATTGGCCGACGGTATGGACAGCATCTCATTGTCTGCCAACTGGATGTGGCCTTGCCGCTCTCAGGAAGGTGAAGACGCACGTCTTTATACAGCCGTTAAGGCATTGTCTGATTTCTGCTGTTCACTTCAGATAAACGTTCCTACAGGTAAGGATTCACTTTCTATGACTCAGAAGTATCCTAACGGAGAGAAAATCATCAGCCCGGGAACTGTCATTGTTTCTGCAGGCGGTGAAGTCAGCGATGTCAAGAAGGTTGTTTCTCCTGTTATGGTCAACAAAAGCAAATCTACTTTCTATCATATAGACTTCAGTTTTGATGAATTGCGTCTTGGCGGTTCTGCATTTGCTCAAAGCCTCAACAAGGTTGGTAGCGATGTTCCTACTGTGCAGAATCCGGAATACTTCCGTGATGCATTCTTGGCTATTCAGGAACTTATCAATAAAGGCTTGATACTTGCAGGTCACGATATTTCTGCCGGTGGTCTTATTACTACCCTTCTTGAAATGTGTTTTGCCAACACAGATGGTGGTATGGAAATAGAACTCGACAAGATCAAGTGTGACGATATCGTGAAGATATTGTTTGCCGAAAATCCGGGTATTGTTATCCAGGTAGACGACAAGCACAAATCTGAAGTCAAGAAGGTTCTTGAAGATGCAGGTGTTGGCTTCGTTAAACTTGGTAAGCCATCGGAAGAACGCCATATTCTTGTTTCAAAAGATGGAGCTACATATCAGTTTGGCATCGACTATCTGCGCGATGTATGGTATTCTACTTCATACCTTATGGACCGCAGACAGAGCATGAACGGTTGTGCAAAGAAACGCTTCGAAAACTACAAGCAACAGCCTGTTGAATTTGCGTTCAATCCTTCATTTACCGGTAAACTGTCTCAGTTCGGACTTGACCCAGACCGCCGTACTCCAAGCGGTATCAAAGCTGCAATTATCCGTGAGAAGGGTACAAACGGTGAACGCGAAATGGCTTATATGCTTTACCTTGCAGGATTTGATGTTAAGGACGTTACAATGACCGACCTTATCAGCGGACGTGAGACACTTGAAGACATAAACATGATTGTTTACTGCGGTGGTTTCTCTAACTCCGATGTTCTCGGTTCAGCCAAAGGATGGGCAGGAAGCTTCCTGTTCAACCCTAAAGCCAAAGCAGCACTCGACAATTTCTATGCTCGTGAGGATACATTGTCGCTTGGTGTTTGTAACGGTTGCCAGCTTATGATGGAACTTGGTCTTATAACTCCAGAAGACAAGAAAAAGGGTAAAATGCTTCACAATGATTCACATAAGTTTGAATCTAATTTCCTTGGTGTAACAGTTCCAATGAACCGCAGTGTAATGTTTGGTTCTCTAAGCGGATCTAAGCTTGGTATTTGGGTAGCTCACGGAGAAGGTAAGTTCTCATTGCCTTATCCAGAAGATCACTACAATGTAGTTCTTAAATATTCATACGATGAATACCCTGGCAACCCTAACGGTTCAGACTACAGTGTAGCCGGTATTGCTTCACAAGACGGACGTCATCTTGCCATGATGCCTCACCTTGAAAGAGCTTGTTTCCCTTGGGAAAATGCATACTATCCTGCTGAAAGAGTAAACGAAGACCAGATTACTCCATGGATGGAAGCATTCGTAAATGCACGCAAGTGGGTTGAGCAACATAAAAATAATCTTATATAACAGATTACAACTGTATTAACAAAAAGGTTTTCCTGCATCAAAAGCGGGAAAACCTTTTTTGTTTTCTTTGATAAATAATCATTTTTTACGAAATTTGCAGAAATCTTACATACAGACAAACATGATTCGCAGATTATTAATAACATATTGTCTTTTTCTGCTATGTATTTTAAGCATTAATGCTCAAATATATAAATATATTGGAATAGAAGACGGATTAAGTAGCAGAAGAGTTCTTTCTATACAGCAGGGAGCTCAGGATTATATGTGGATTCTAACACATAAGGGCATCGACCGTTTCGACGGAAAGCATTTCAAGCACTATAAACTTACAAGAAAAAAGAAAGAAGTCAACTTTTATCCAAACCTCAACCAACTTTTTGTAGATGATAAAAAAACTCTATGGGAATTTGGCAAGGATGGTTATGTCTTTAAATATGATGTAATGAAAGACTCTTTCCAATTGGTTTTTGATGTAAGAAAGGAATATCCGCATTTAAAAGCAGAACCTATCACTTCTGTTTATTTCGACAGCCAGAAAACTATTTGGATGTGTTGTCAAAAGGGTCTTGTACAATATAACACTGAAAACAACACAAGCAAATGTATTAATGACGCCATAAAGGAAGAGGTGATAAGCATGGCAGAAGGCGAAAATAATGAATTCTATTTTACTACAGGAAAATTAATCTATAAAGTCAGGATAGATAAAGACGGATATCACTCCGAAATGATTTCGCTTCATAATATATCTCTTATTAATTATATATATTACCACAAAGAATCGAAACAGCTTATTATTAATACATTGCTCAACGGATTGTTTTTATACGACTCAACGTCAAAAAACATATTTGATTTGGGCAAAGATCTCACAGACGTAAGTATCAATACTATAAAGCCATATTACAAAGACCCTAACGAGGTGCTGATTGCCACAGATGGAGACGGAGTATACAAACTGAACCTCAAGACTCAGGAGTTTACTCATTTCCTAAAAGAAGACAACAAGAAATACAACAAGATGAACGGAAGCATAATAAAGGACTTATGCATTGACAAAGACAACAGAATATGGAACGTCATATATCCAACTGGTATAACTATTTATTCAGAAAAATATCATAGTTATGAATGGCACAGACACTCCAACGACAACAAGAATTCTTTAGTTGACGACAGAATCAATTTCATAATGCAAGATTCTGACGGCGATACTTGGTACGCTACAAGCAACGGAATCAGTTGCTACAGTCCTAAAGACAAGAAGTGGAGAAACTTTCTGGCGGCCAATATGGATGACAATATAAGCAATAATCATATTTTTATTTCCTTATGCGAATTCAAGCCGGGAATTATCCTTGCTGGAGGATATATGTCTGGAATCTATCAGATTGACAAACATACTGGAAAGGTTACATATGCAATGCAGTCGGCTGTAAAAAAAGGCGAAAACCCCGACAAATACATCCGAAGCATATTCCGCGATTCTGAGAATATAATATGGGGCGGCGGATTCTATAACCTCCGTTCATACGATGAGACCCAAAAAAAAGCAAAATCATATAGCACAACCTACCCTATTTCATGTATAAACGAAAGAGACAGCAATTCTTTATGGATAGGAACTATAGATGGTCTGTATTTATTCGACAAATCGGAAGACAAACTTAAACAATATGAATTACCCGATGACCCTGGATGTATAAACACCATATATCAGTCGGCCGACGGACATACCACATATATAGGAACATACGGAAACGGGCTATTTATAATTAATAATGTAACAGGAAAAAGCAAACACTACCACACTGAAAACAGCGGACTTATAACAAACAATATATATAGTATCGCTCCAAATAAATTTGGGAATATATTCCTTGGTACAGAAAATGGACTCTCTCTTTTCGATATAAAAGAAGAGTTGTTTACAAACTGGACTAAGGAACAGGGACTTACTGCGTCAAATTTCAATCAGAATGCAGCACTCAACAGCAGTAATGGATATCTTATATTCGGTAGCAATGAAGGTGTTATAATACTGCCAGACAGCATGCAGCTGCCAAGACAGTTTTCATATCAGATGATATTCGACAATCTGAGTATCATGTACCGCACAGTGCACCCC
>JAXEBI010000019.1:0-4157 GCA_034094155.1 Phocaeicola sp. | reverse complement strand
CACTTAACGTAACCCTTAATGATTTCTTCGTTTTCAAGAGCAGCGTTAACACGATCCCAAGAACGAGTAGCACGTGCTTTCTTGTGAGACAAGATCAACTGACCTTTTTTGTCTTCCTGGTTTTCGATGTATACTTCTACTGTATCACCGATTTTCAAGTCTGGATTGTAACGGAATTCGCTCAATGGAATGATACCGTCTGATTTGTAGCCAATGTTAACTACAACTTCGCGTTTGTTCATTGCGATTACAGTACCGTCAACAACCTCACGGTCGTTTACTTTGTTCAATGTACTGTCATAAGCTTTTTCAAGTTCTTCTTTGCTTACATTTGTTACAGCGTCACCACTTTCGTAAGCATCCCAGTTGAAATCTTCAATTGGAGCAATGTTCTTTAAGTTTTCCATTAAATTAAAAAAATGTTTTTAAATAACTAATTGTGTTAGACTTTATATTGTTTTATCTAAATCGGGTGCAAAGATATTACTTTTTCTTCACACCCGCAACTTTTTGATGTTTTTTTAAATAAATATTCAGTGAAAATGAGTTTATTACATGTATGCCTGAAGCATGCGGCATAAATACAAGAACGCTTCATGCTTCATGCTTCAAGCATTCTTGTATTCATGTATTACATTGTTCACACAACCTTTTCCGTAATGTGTCAGTCTTCGAGAGAGTAGTCTATGGTAGTTACCACTCTTACCTTCTTGATGTACGGAGTGTTGGCATCTCTGTCGGTTATACTGAACTGTCCCTGATTTGCCTTTTTTATCTTACCGAGCTTGCTTTCTGAATCTTCGGCAAACTTGGCTGCTGCCTGGCGTGCATTTTTTGTGGCTTCTTCTATCATTTGAGGCTTTATGCTGTTCAGTCCTGTATATTCGTACTGTACATTATACCTGTAGTCGCCCGAAGTTATGGCTATGCCTCTTTTTAGCAACTCTCCCTGTTCGCTTATAAGGCTTCTCACCAGGTCGACCTTAGATGATGTGACTGTTATAATTGAAGTGACATTATATCTGTATGGAGTATCCTGGTTTCCTCCATATCTTTCGGCTTTCATGTCAATTATTTCGGGTGCGTTGATGCTTATTTCACTCTGTTCTATGCCTTTTTCAAGAAGAAACTTTGTAATTGTTTCATTCGATTTCTTTATCTGGTCGTATAGTGAGCTCAGGTCATTTCCGAGACTCTTGTAAACCAGCGGCCAGGTGACCTTGTCGGCCGGAACTTCCATTTCGGCCAGTCCCTTTACGTTCACTGTGCGGTCTTTGTCTGCAAAACTGCTTATTCCACGTCCTACGAACAATCCCATCATCAGCAGTCCCACTGCTATAATGACAGCTTCTTTAATGTAATTTTTCATGTCGGTAAATTTTAAAAGTTTGTCAGTTTAAAGTTATATCATTGATTTTTAATTGTCTCCCATGTAATTCCCAATTATTTCTCTTGTTCTTTCATTGTTTTCTATTCCTTGTTTCTATTAATTGTCTCTATTCCTTGTTTCCTTTTATCTTTCGAAAATTTATATAATTCCCAAACGGATGTCCGAACAAATCTCCAAACGATGGCCTTGACAGGCTTTAATTTTCAGATGATAGATGGAAATCGAGCAGGCCAAATATAGGTTCTTTCATGAATATACCTAAGTTAAGGCGCATATCTTTTGCTGTTTCTATAATTTCATCATGGAAATACCACGCAACAGAGCCTGTGAAGTTGATTTTCAAGTCATCCGTTATGTTATAGTTAAGTACATTTCGTCTGAAAAACTCGGAAAAGCAGTCTTTAAGCAGTTTTCTGACGTGTGGATTGCTTTTGTTATTATATATATAAGGTGTAACCGAAGCCAGAAATCTGTTGGCTTGCGGTTCTCTGTACACCTTTCTCAGAATATCGGATACCGAGAGATTATACTCATTCAGGAATTCGTCTTTCAGAGATTCGGGCAATTGCTTTTTCAGACAGTCGCCTATAAATCTTTTTCCTATATATGCTCCGCTTCCTTCATCGCCGAGGATATATCCGAGAGGGGAGATGTTGTCTGCAACCTTTTCTCCGTCGTACATACATGAGTTCGACCCTGTTCCTAATATACATGCTATGCCTCTGCTATGCTGGCACAAGGCTCTTGCAGCTCCGGTGAGATCGGTCTCTACTGTAATCTCTGAGTCGGGAAATGCTTCCGACAATATTTTTTTTATTACTTTTGAAGGTTCCGGCAGGCAACCGGCTCCATAGAAGTATATCTTGACTCCTTCTTTTTCGGATGGATTTCCTGAAGTACCTTTGCAACTGCATTCACAATTGTTGTTTGCCGATGCAAGTATCTCAGGCATAAACTGCTTAAATACAATATCTCTTATTTTTTCTTCTGTCTGGTGAAAAGGATTGATTCCTTCAGTCTTTATTATTTTATAGTTGCGGTCGTTTGTAAATGTTATCAGCCAATCAGTTTTGGTTGCACCGCTATCTGCTATTATTATCATTTCTCAAATATTTCTTAATTATGAAAATGTGAAAGGATGGTACTATATACCTCCTTCATAGCAAAGTTACAATTAATTATGTGTTTAGTGTCATTATTTATGCTATAAATTATTAATTTGACTAAAATCTTTTGCTGTATGTCTATGTGGCTGATTATTAGTTATATATATTATGCGGCAGTCAATATGCATTTATGTTTTATTGAAAACAATCTGATGTTGTTGGCTTGTCACGGTTGTGTCGAGGCCTCGTCACAGTTATGCTAAGGCCTTGTCACGGTTGTGTCAAGGCCTCGGCTCAGTTGTGCTAAGGCCTCGGCACAACCGTGACAAGGTAAAGAGATTATCGTGTTTTTTTATAAGAACAGGCTTACCCTTGCTCTTGAAAAAGAATAATGATAAAAGAATTCTTTATTTCGTTATCACGTATAGAACCATCTGTTTCAATTATGAAGTTTACCAAAGCAGTACCCAGTTTGCTATTTGTTGGTTTTCTGAAATTTCTACTGATGAAAGCAATCATAACATCGTGTCCTACCGGATATTCTGCCAATTAGTTAACTTCATAATAAACGCCATCCTCCCGCTTTTGTGGCATAGATGTTTTTCCCCTACTTCAATGGCAGACTACCGTTCTTTACAAATCCATCTTTATATTTTTTGAAGGAACCAACCATATCAAGAAATCCTGTTATTGACTTCCTTTGTTCGTCTGTGAACGAAGCCGGTATGGCTGATATAACCTCACTGACAGGTGTATCTATTCCATAAATACAATATTTCAGGAAGTAACTGTCGAGAAAAGAACCGACAGCAGGATTCTTTTTCATCTGGATTTCACACGTCTCCAATGCTTTTTTATAAAAAAACAGAGCTTCTTCCGGTTGTGCTTGCTCTTCCAGTGCTTTAGCTTTCAAAAGATAGAATCCATGCTGTTCCGGATTGTATTTTATCGCTTCGTCAAGGGTCTTTATGGCTTTATCATATTCTTTTTCAGACAATAATATATTTACTTTATTTCCATAGGCAGTAATATAAGATTGATCCAAAGCGATTGCTTTATCTAATAAGTTCAACACCTCCGCTATTGAGTCTTTGTTTGAAAGATTCCGTAACCAGATTTCTGAGGCCCTATTATTCAGGTCAATTGCTTCCTGGGGATATTTCTTCTGTTGGGCCGAAACTGAAATAAATGAGAAGAAAAAGGCGGTAGTTAAAATTAGTGCTTTCATTATATATTCATTTTATTGTATATTCATTTCATTATATATTCATTTTTATATTAATCTATAATATTATAATTCAATAGGTTATTTATATAATTATCCTTATCGAAATTTTTATATAGATTATCTACTTCTGTTTGTATTATTTTATCATTTGTGTTTTTCAAATGGTCTGGTAGTAAAGATTTTACTTCATTCATATTCATCTTTTTACCATCTATGAAGTAACGTACGACAAGATTATACATGAAATCTTTCAAGTTACATGCAGCTGATTTCAATACAGTTGAGTTCTTATCCAATGCGCGGTTATAATATTCAAGGGCTTTTTGAGGGAAACCACTCTTTTCATACAGCACACCTGTCATAAATAAAGTGTTGTAGGTGCATGATTCCTTTTCGCATAATGAAGAAAACAAGTTCAATGATTCTTCCTTTT
>JAXEBI010000018.1:0-2526 GCA_034094155.1 Phocaeicola sp. | reverse complement strand
TTCGGCGAAACAGTTCTTGTTCAGGAAATGCAATCAGAAGGTGGTGCAGCTGGTGCTGTTCACGGTTCTCTTCAGGCTGGTGCATTGACAACTACTTATACTGCTTCTCAGGGTCTTCTTCTGATGATCCCTAACATGTACAAAATTGCAGGTGAGTTCTTGCCATGTGTATTCCATGTTTCTGCTCGTACTCTTGCTTCTCACGCATTGTGTATCTTCGGCGACCATCAGGACGTTATGTCTTGCCGCCAGACAGGTTTCGCTATGCTTTGCGAAGGTTCTGTACAGGAAGTTATGGACTTGGCTGGTGTTGCTCACTTGTCAACAATCAAATCAAGAGTTCCTTTTGTAAACTTCTTCGACGGTTTCCGTACTTCTCACGAAATCCAGAAAATCGAAATGTTGGAAAATGAAGACTTGGCTCCACTGGTTGACCAAAAAGCTTTGGCTGAATTCCGCGAACGTGCTCTTAGCCCTAATAAGCCTGTTGCACGCGGTATGGCTGAAAACCCAGACCACTTCTTCCAGCACAGAGAATCTTGCAACTCATTCTATGATGCAGTTCCAGCTATCGTAGAAGAATATATGAATGAAATCAATAAGATTACAGGACGTAACTATGGCTTGTTCAACTACTATGGTGCTGAAGATGCTGAACGCGTAATCATCGCTATGGGTTCTGTAACTGAAGCTGCACGTGAAGCTATCGATCACTTGGTAGCAAACGGAGAAAAGGTTGGTTTGGTTTCTGTTCACTTGTATCGTCCATTCTCTGCAAAACACTTCCTTGCTGCAGTTCCTGCTACTGCTAAACGTATTGCAGTTCTTGACCGTACAAAAGAACCAGGAGCTAACGGCGAACCTTTGTTCCTTGACGTTAAGGAATGCTTCTATGGCAAAGAAAATGCCCCTGTTATCGTTGGCGGACGTTATGGTCTTGGATCTAAGGATACTACTCCAGCTCAGATTCTTGCTGTATACGAAAACTTGGCATTACCTACTCCTAAAGACCGCTTCACTATCGGTATAGTTGATGATGTTACTTTCACTTCTCTTCCACAGAAAGAAGAAATCGCTCTTGGCGGTGAAGGTATGTTTGAAGCTAAATTCTATGGTCTTGGTGCTGACGGTACTGTAGGTGCTAACAAGAACTCTGTAAAAATCATCGGTGACAATACTAACAAATATTGCCAGGCATACTTCTCTTATGACTCTAAGAAGTCTGGTGGTTTCACTTGCTCACACTTGCGTTTCGGTGACCACCCAATCCGCTCCACTTACTTGGTAACTACTCCTAACTTCGTAGCTTGCCACGTACAGGCATACTTGCACATGTACGATGTAACTCGCGGTTTGCGTAAGAACGGTACTTTCCTTCTTAACACTATCTGGGAAGGTGAAGAACTTGCAAAGAACTTGCCTAACAAGGTTAAGAAATATTTCGCAGAAAACAATATCACTGTTTATTATATCAACGCAACTAAGATTGCTCAGGAAATCGGTCTTGGTAACCGTACCAACACAATCCTTCAGTCTGCATTCTTCCGTATCACAGGCGTTATCCCAACAGACCTTGCTATCGAACAGATGAAGAAATTCATCGTTAAGTCTTACGGTAAGAAGGGTGAAGATGTTGTAAACAAGAACTATGCTGCTGTTGACCGCGGTGGCGAATACAAACAGCTTACTGTAGATCCAGCATGGGCAAGCCTTGAAGTTGAAGGTGCTGCTGCAAACAACGATCCAGCATTCATCAACGAAGTTGTTCGTCCTATCAACGCTCAGGATGGCGACTTGTTGCCAGTTTCTGCATTCAAGGGTATCGAAGACGGTACTTGGTATCAGGGAACAGCTAAATACGAGAAACGTGGTGTAGCTGCTTTCGTTCCTGAATGGAATGCTGAAAACTGTATACAGTGTAACAAGTGTGCTTACGTTTGTCCTCACGCTGCTATCCGTCCATTCGTTCTTGATGCTGAAGAACAGGCTGGTGCTAACTTCACTACATTGAAGGCTGTAGGTAAGCAGTTCGACGGAATGACATTCCGTATGCAGGTTGACGTTATGGACTGCTTGGGTTGCGGTAACTGTGCCGATGTTTGTCCAGGAAATCCAAAGAAGGGTGGCAAGGCTCTTACAATGAAGCCTCTTGAAACTCAGCTTGCTGAAGCTGCAAACTGGACTTACTGTTCTGAAAATGTTAAATCAAAACAGCACTTGGTTGACATCAAGGCTAACGTTAAGAACTCTCAGTTCGCAACTCCATTGTTCGAGTTCTCTGGTGCTTGCTCTGGTTGTGGTGAAACTCCATATGTTAAATTGATTTCTCAGTTGTTCGGTGACCGTGAAATGGTAGCTAACGCAACAGGATGTTCTTCTATCTACTCTGGTTCAGTTCCTTCAACTCCATATACAACTAACGAAAAGGGTCAGGGTCCAGCATGGGCTAACTCATTGTTCGAAGACTTCTGCGAATTCGGTCTTGGTATGGAATTGGCTAACAAGAAACTCCGCAACCGTTTGGAA
>JAXEBI010000017.1:0-24267 GCA_034094155.1 Phocaeicola sp. | reverse complement strand
TACAATTCATACCTCATTGCCGATGATGAGATGGTAGCTTTGGTAGATACTGTAGATGTAGCGTTTTTTGAAGTATATCTTAAGAAAATCCGTAGCGTAATAGGCGACCGTAAGATTAACTATCTTATCATAAACCACATGGAACCAGATCATTCAGGTTCTATCGCCCTAATAAAGAAATACTATCCAGACATTGTTCTTGTAGGTAACAAGAAAACATTCGAAATGGTAGAAGGATATTATGGTGTGACTGGCGACCGTTATGTGGTATCCGACGGAGATTATCTTAAATTAGGACACCACAATCTTCGTTTCTACCTTGTACCTATGGTTCATTGGCCTGAAACTATGGTTACTTACGATGAAACTGAAGGTATTTTATTTGCCGGCGATGCATTTGGTTGCTTTGGAGCATTGAATGGTGGCTGTATCGACAAGAACATCAATACAGATATTTACTGGAATGAAATGCGCCGTTATTATGCCAATATTGTAGGTAAGTTTGGAAATCCTGTACAGAAAGCTCTTCAGAAACTTGGTGGACTTAATATCACTACAATATGTTCTACACACGGACCTGTGTGGGAAGAAAAGATACCTCAGGTAATTGACATGTACGACAAGATGAGCCGTTATGAAGCTGAAGAAGGTGTTGTTATAGCTTACGGAACTATGTATGGTAATACAGAAGAACTGGCTGAAACTATAGCAGAAGAACTTAGCCGTCAGGGTATAAAGAACATTATACTTCATAATGTATCTCATACTCACCATTCATATATACTTGCCGATATATTCAAGTATAAGGGACTTATTGTGGGATGTACAACATACAATATGAATTTATATCCTGAAATGGAATCGCTTCTAAGTAAAATAGCTGCACGTGAGGTGAAGAACCGTGTTATGGGATACTTCGGTTCATTTACATGGGCAAGTGCCGCTGTGAAGAAAATTGGCGAGTACTCAGAAAAACTTAAGTTTGAGGTTGTAGGAAATCCTGTTGAAATGAAGCAGACAATGAAGGCTGATAATTTCCTTCAGGCCAAAGAACTTGCTACAGCTATGGCTGAAAGACTTAAAGCTGACAGAAAATAATTTTTGTATCTCTTAGGAATGATTCGGGTATGATAAACAATATCATTATCTGAATCTTTCCTGAAGTACAGGATAAAATAAAAAAACTGCATGCATACATATTCAGTTATGTAACATGCAGTTTTTTTTATTTTATTGATTATTGAATTACTTTTCAGCCTGATGAACAGTGAGTTGTGGGAATGGGAATCCGATACCTTCCTTATTGAATGTATCATAAACCTTTTTGTTCATGTCAAAATATACATCCCAGTAGTCGGATGTTTTAGTCCATACACGTACCTTTATATCTACACTGCTTGCCGAAAGAGAACCCAATCCGATAAATGGAGCCGGATCTTTAAGAATTCTTTCATCTTCATTTATAATACGTTCGAGTACAGCCTTTACCTTCTCATAATCTTCACCATATTCAACGCCGAAAACCCATTCTGCACGTCGGCTTTCCTGTTTGCTGTAGTTTACTATAGCATTACTGCTCATCGCACCGTTTGGAACATAAATGATTTTATTGTCGGTTGTGGCAAGTATAGTGTGGAAAATCTGTATTTCCTTTACAGTTCCACTCGAACCGCTTGGTCCGTCGATATAATCACCAACCTTAAAAGGTTTGAACACTAGAATGATAAGTCCTCCAGCAAAGTTAGAAAGATTGCCAGAAAGAGCCATACCGATAGCAACACCGGCAGAGGCAAGTATAGCGGCGAAACTTGTTGTTTCAACACCTAAGCGGGCTATGATGGCAAAGGCCAGAATCATATTAAGTGTAATACTGAGGAAACTTTTCAGGAAAGTCTGTACACTAACTTCAAGTTTGCGCTTTACAAGGACGGCAGAAACCAGTCTGTTGATTTGCTTGATAATGAAACGTCCTATTACATAAATGATTACGGCCGAGATTAAATCTTTACCGGCTTCGATACCTAAGTTTACAAGTTTGTCGATTATTGCTTCGACATTGATTTTTGATGTTGCATTTAAGGCAACATTGAGTAATGTTAATAGCATATTGTTTAGAGTTTAAAAAAATTATTCATTTGTAAAACATTCATTTGCCAAGATTATGTTAAACGAACAGTTATTGAATATATCTGAAATATAATCTGCTTATTCGTTTAATATTCCTTTCCCCTGCCTTATAATTTCAGGCTCATCATCATAACAATTAACTACGGTAGAAGGTTCAATTCCACCCATTCCCCCGTCTATAACTATATCTACCTCATTGCCGAACTTTTCGTTGATAAGTTCCGGGTCGGTTACATATTCTATATCTTCATCGTCATCAATAGGCAGGGTGGTCGACAGGATAGGTGCATCCAGCATTCTACATATTTCTCTGATTATATTATTATCCGGAACGCGTATCCCCACTTCCTTTCTGTTTCTGAAAATTTTGGGCAGCCTGCTATCTGCTTTAAGTATAAAAGTGAACGGACCGGGCAAATTCCTTTTCATTAGTTTGAAAGTATTGTTGCTCACGTTGGCATATTCACTTATGTTACTTAAGTCATAACAAATAATAGACAGATTATGTTTACGAGGATCTATTTTTTTTATCTTGCAAATTTTTTCAATAGGTCTTTCTTTCAGTGCGTGGCATCCTATAGCATACATTGTATCGGTGGGGTAAATTATTATACCTCCGTCGTTTAGAGTGTCTATTATATCCTGAATGGTATCAGGGTCATTATTCTTGTTGTATAGTTTAATAATCATAACTTTATGGTAATTTATTTTTTGTTCTTACTGTTTTTCTTTCTAAGTTCTTCGGCAATTCTATAATGAATTTCGGCTTCATATTCTTTCCCTATAGCTTCGAGAGCCTCGCCAAAATACTGGTGAGCTCCAGGATGTTCAGGCTTAATACTTGTAGCCTTGTCGAGGTCGGATACTGCATCATCAGCCCTGTTTGTGAAGAGCCTGAGCTTGCCTCTGTTGTATACCGCCTTAAAATTTCGCGGACTAAGCTGCACTGCATGGTTGAGACATTTTTCTGCTTCATCCATTCTGTTCTCATCAAAATATGTTACTCCTTTCCTTACCCATGCGTCAACAAAATCGGGATAAAGTTCTATGGCTTTGTCGAAATTGGCATGTGCGGCATGAGGATCTTTTGCTTTCAGGATACATTCATTACCCATAAGATAATATTCGTGAGCATATTTTTTCAGGCTCTCTTTCTGACTCTCCAGTTTTCTTCTGCATTCTTCATTTACCTTTCTGTTTTCATCTTTCAGTTTTTCAATATCCTTTTTCAGATTAATGATTTCATCCTTTAGAGTATTTATTATTCCAAGTTTACGGCTAATAAATCTCCTGTACAATGGTTTTTCAATATCATATCTGCTATGTATGGCTTTAAAGAAAGTGTCAACAAATTCGCTGAATTTTCCATTATTGAATAGCTTTATGGCATTTTCATACAGAATATCAGCCTGTGCATTCTGTATAGCTTTATCAATAGTTTGGGGATTATTGAATTTTTTGGCAAACTCTATAATTTCCGGTTTGACGAAAACGTCAGACTTTGTAATTTCTCTTTTCAGATATATCCCATCGAGCGACGTACATCTGCTTAGTGCCACATAAGCCTGTCCGCCGGCAAAAACACCTCCACTGAAATCAATTATTACTCTGCTGAATGTAAGCCCCTGGCTCTTATGTACTGTTATAGCCCAAGCCAGCTTAATGGGATATTGTGTAAACGTGCCGAGTTCCTCTTCTTCTATCTTTTTCTCCTCCTCGTTGTATTTATACCTTATATTACTCCAACTGTCTTTCTTCACATAATGTTCTTTCCCGTTTTCGGTAAGGATACACAGACTGCCGTCGGCCGTGAATCCCGTAATGGTACCAAGTGTTCCGTTTACCCACCTTTTTTCCATATCGTTTTTTATGAAAATTACTTGGGCACCTTTCTTTACTGTAAGTTCGAGATTTGTAGGAAGGCTGTTTTGTGGAAATTCACCTTTTATTTCTCCTTTCAACACAATACTTTCTTCGTTAAGTTCCTCAAGTTTGCGTTCGTTTATATAATCAACACAATCTCTTTTTGTGGCTAAAGTAATAAACATTCCGTTGTCGTTTTCGCTTATCTCGGCACCGCTTCTTGTGTTAAGAAGCTGAAGGTCGGCTTTATCGGCCGTATTGGTACGGATATGATTAAGTACACCCACGAAAGCCTTGTCTCTCTGCCGGTAAACTTTAGTCAGCTCGATGGATACCAGCTCCATGTTTTTGAATACATTTGCCGAGAAGAAATAAGGGTTAGGATAGTAACGTCCTATCATTTCTCTTTCATCGCTTTTTACTACCGGTTCAAGCTGGAAAACATCACCAACCAGCAAAAGCTGCTTTCCTCCAAACGGTTCTCTCATATTATTGGAATATTTCCTCAGAATCCTGTCAATGAAATCTATAATATCTGCTCTAACCATTGATATTTCATCAATTATAATCAGCTCAAGATTTTTGATAAGTTTTTTATGGTTTGAGTTGTATTTCAGAAAATCAAACAGTCTGTTACCTTCAAATCTTTGGTCATCGGGTAGGAGCGGATATAAAGGAAGCTTGAAGAAGCTGTGCAATGTACTTCCACCAGCGTTAATTGCAGCTATGCCTGTGGGTGCCAAAACTACAAACTTCTTTTTAGTGTTTTGGCATATATATCTTAGGAATGTAGACTTACCGGTACCGGCTTTCCCGGTAAGGAAAACCGACTGCCGCGTATATTTTATAAGCTTAAGGGCTGTCTGAAATTCCTTGTTGTCGGTGTCTATTGTAGAGTTGGTGTCTATACTGAAGCTCCTTTCGCTGCTGCAATTAGTATCTTTCATTTAAATAAACTTGTTGATTGTTCTGATTTTATGTGGATTCCTGTTTTTCAGGATAATTCTAAATACAAACATACACAAAAATCTTTGTTTCTTATAGATGTATAATGAAAAAAAGCGGCTGTAAAAAACTTACAGTCGCTTTTTTTTATAGACAGGCTCAAAAGTTTGAGCCATGAAATTCAAATTAAAGGGCCTTTATGGCCCGAAAAGTTTAATTACTTTCTGTTTGCCATGTTTTCGTTCAACATTACGTAACCCCAAATCATAGGGTCAGCATTGGCAATTTTCTTAAAAATACTTTTTACCTTTTTCATAATGTTATCCTTTCTTTTTAATTAATAAAAAAACTTGAAAAAAATCTTTTTCTCTCCAGCGAGCCTCACGGTCAGCCTTTGAATTTTACCTTAATCATTTTACCTTAATCATTTTACCTAATAACCTTATTATTTATGTGTTTAGTTAAGTTCTTCAGACCTCACGGCCTTTGATTACACTGCAAAGATAGGGCCTTTTAAATTATAAAATATGTTTTACGACATATTTTTTGTTTTTTATGATGTTTTGTTGATGTAAATCAAAAAAAAATAATTATATCGGAAAAAATGTCATGACAGATACTGTCGTTTATGTCATTCTTTTTACCTCCAAATGTTTTTATTTTGATTAATATTTTACATAATATGGTTTTCCTTCATGAATGTTATAAACTGAACTCTTTAAATTACATCTGTTACAGCATGAAATTCCATGGTTTTTATGCCGTCTCATATAAATGGTATGCGTGTATCATTAATATGGAACGGGCGTTTCATACTAATCGGAAGCTCGTTCCATTAATATCGGAAGCTCGTTCCATTAACATCGGACGCTTTAATTCTAAATACAATTATAATACCAGTATTAAAATATTCAATAGCTATATACATTATATTAATATTTAATAATATATTCGGGTCTGTATTTTAAAAATAATTATAATTATATTGCGTATTAAAAAAATATGTGTATCTTTGCGGCGTGATGATGGAATAAAATTACAGATAATAAATTAATCTGTCATTTTGTTGACCTTATTGTTGATTATATTTTTTCTTATGAATTAAATATGTAAACAATATAATTATGTCTAATATTAATCAAAGATGAGAACAAAGGTTTCTAAAGGAATTTATGGAAGCTTAGGCTTAGCTATGCTATGTGCTCCCATTCCAACGATGGCATTGAGCACTGGAACAAATGAGAACATTTTCGCAGAAGTACTTTTATCAGGAGATGAACTGAATGAAGTAGACGTTGTTAACCAATCCCAAAAGAAAAGAACTGTGACAGGTACAGTGACAGATGCTTCTGATGGCTCCCCTGTAATTGGTGCAAACATTGTAGTAAAAGGTACAACAACCGGTGTTATTACTGATATTGATGGTAATTTTACCATTGATGTTACAAGTAAAGATATTCTGGAGATCAGTTTTATTGGATATAAAACGAGACAGGTTGTTGTAGGTGATCTTGGAGTTATTAACATAAAACTTTCATCAGACAATGAAATGCTTGATGAAGTTGTTGTAGTTGGTGCCGGAACACAGAAAAAAGTCAGTGTAACAGGTTCAATTACAAGTGTTAAGGGTTCTTCTCTTGTAACTCCTACCTCTTCTCTTACAAATGCGTTTGCCGGTAAACTTGCCGGTGTAATCTCTACCACTACAAGTGGTGCTCCGGGTGAATCGGCTGCATTTTATATCCGTGGTATTGGTACTTTTGGAGGACGTGCTACTCCACTTATCATGTTGGATGATGTTGAAATATCGGCGTCCGACCTGAATAATATACCTGCCGAAACAATTGAAAGCTTTTCAATTCTGAAAGATGCTTCTGCTACAGCTATTTATGGTGCCCGTGGTGCTAATGGTGTGATGTTGATTACCACAAAAACCGGTAAGGAAAATGAACGTACACAGGTAAACGTAACAGTTGAAAATGCTTTCAATGTAATGACTAATTTCCCTGAATTTGTGGATGGTGCTACATGGATGGAAATGTATAACGAGGCTCTTACTACCCGTACTCCAAATGCAACTCCAAAATATAGTCAGGAAGTGATAGATAATACACGTTTGGGTACAAACCCTTATATGTATCCTAATGTAAACTGGAATGATGTTATATTTAAGAATATGGCAATGAGCCAAAGGGCAAACATCAATGTTCAGGGTGGTGGCTCTAAAGCTACTTATTATATGAGTATTCAGGCCAATCATGATTCCGGTTTGCTTAATACAAAGAAGGTTTATTCTTGGGATAATAATATAAACAACTGGTCGTATAACTTCCAGAATAATATCAAGTATAAGCTTACTTCTTCTACTACAGTAGACCTTAGAATGAATGCCCAGATACGTAACAATCAGGGACCTAACTATAATACTACAGATTTGTTTGCAATGACATTGTCATCAAATCCTATAAACTTCCCTGTTACATTTCCGGCACAGGAAGGAGATACTCATGTGAGATTCGGTAACAGTATTCTTTCAGGCTCGAATCTTCGCACCAACCCTTATGCTTATATGCTTTCTTCTTATAAGCAGTATCAGGAGAATACTCTTAATACTTCTTTGAAGGTTACTCAGGAACTTGATTTCGTAACCAAAGGACTGAAGGCTACTGCGTTGGTTAATTTCAAGAACTGGTCTTTCAACAGTTTCAACCGTACTATAGAACCATATTACTATAGAATAAAGGATGGAAGTTTTGATCCTGCAACAGGTACATACGAACTTGAACGTATCGGAACTTCAGGTACCGACTATATATCACAGTCTAATATATCAAAAGGTGGCGATAATACATTCTTCTTCCAGTTTACATTGGATTATCAGAGACGCTTCGGTAAGCATAACATTGGTGGTATGCTTCTTTATATGATGCGTGAATATAAGAATGATGTATTGCCAAACAGAAATCAGGGATTCTCAGGACGTTTTACTTACGATTTTGACCAGAGATATCTTGCAGAAATCAACTTCGGTTACAATGGTACAGAACGTCTGGGTAAAGGAGACAGATTTGAATTTTTCCCTGCAATTTCATTGGGTTGGGTAATTTCCAACGAAAAGTTCTTTGAACCGTTGAGTAAGGCTATAACTTCATTGAAACTGAGAGGTTCTTACGGTCTTGTTGGTAGTGATGAAACCGGACCTGAAGGTTCTCCTCACTTCCTCTATATAGATCAGGTTAAAGTTATTGGTGATAACAGACCGGGATTTACAGTAGGACAGGACCTTAATGTTACCAAATATGGTCCTGAAGTTCTTCAGTATGCTGTTCAGAATGCAGGCTGGGAACGTGTGAAGAAACTTGATGTCGGTTTCGATATGGAACTGTTCAGAGAATTGAGCCTTACTTTCGATTTCTTCTACGATAAACGATATAATATTTTGTTGCATCGAGAAGCGTGGCCGCAGTCATTAGGATTTCATGCGGCAAAACCTTGGAGTAATAAAGGTAAAGTAGATAACTGGGGCTATGAATTCAGTGCTACATGGCATAAACAGTTTAATAAGGATTTGGCAATGGAACTTCGTGGAAACTTTACTTATACACAGAATAAGTATGTAGACCTTGATGAGCCCGTATATCCTTATTCATGGCAGACTTCTACCGGTAAGCCATTGAGCAGACAGACCGGATATATTGCCGAAGGTTTGTTCCAAAGTCAGGAAGAAATCGATAATAGTCCTATTCAGAATTTGGGAAGTACAACAATGGTGGGCGATATCAAGTACCGTGACGTGAACGGTGATGGCGCTATTACCGAAGAAGATAAGGTTATGATTTCCGAATATGGAAATATGCCGAGAATACAGTATGGTGTTGGTCTTAATATTGACTACAAGAGATTCAACTTCGGTGTATTCTTCAATGGTTCTGCTATGAGAGATATCATGATAAGCGGAATAACTCCGTTCGGCCAGAATGATAATAATGTCATGAAGTTTATTTCTGATGATTATTGGACCGAAGAAAATCCTAATCCAAATGCAGCTTATCCACGTTTGGGACTGACTGAAGCTCAGTTTGCAAACAACTCTGTGGCAAGTACATATTGGTTGAGAAACGGTAACTTTATCCGATTCAAGACATTGGAAATAGGATACAGATTCAATCATGCAAGGGTATATTTCAGCGGTAATAACCTCTTTGTGTTCAGTCCGTTCAAGTTATGGGATCCTGAACTTAGCTGGAACAGTTATCCTTTGCAGCGCACATTTAATATAGGTGTTCAACTTAACTTCTAAACTTATTAAAAATGAAAACATTCAGACGTATAAAAAATATAGCATTATTTTCTTTGGCAATGGGATGTGTAACATCTTGTAATTATCTTGATATTGTTCCGCCTGAACAGGCTTCATTGCCTGATGCAACAAAAGATGCTGAGGCTACTCTCGGTTTTTTGTTCTCCTGTTATGCTGGTGTCAATGGCAACAGTCCTTATAATTACTCTACTGTAGAAGCCGGTGCCGATGAATGGGTATTGCCAGAGTTGTGGAATGAAGGAGCTCAGAAAATAACATGGGATACTAATACTGCTGCCAGCTTGACTGATGGCTGGAGATGGGGTAACAGTATATACAGATATATAGGACAGTGTCATTTGTTCTTGCAGGAAATAGAGAATGCACGCGGTGTTACAGAACAGCAGAAACTGCAATGGAGTGCCGAAGCTCAATTCTTGTTGGCATATTATCACATGCAGGCATTAATAATGTATGGCCCTTGTCCTATAAATGACCATTATATCTCTCAGACAACCCCTGAAAGTGAATTCCCGGGAAGAAGTCATTTTGACTATGTAACCGAATGGATTTGCAATAAGTTTGATGAGGTTTGCAATTCAGGAAACTTACCAGCTTCAAGAACAGGTGACGAATGGGGGCGTGCTACTACAGTCATGGCTAAGGCCCTGAAAGCAAGATTGCTGGTTTATGCTGCATCTCCATTATGGAATGGTAGCTTCCCTGATAAGGAATGGAAAAACAAGAATTACGAAACACCGGGATATGGGCTCGAACTTGTAAGCCATGAATATGATAAATCTAAATGGGATAAAGCTTTAAAGGCATGTCTTGAAGCAAAACAGGCTGCGGAAGAAGCTGGACATAAACTTTTCCAGCTTGAAGATTCTGAAACATTACGTAATAATTCGCAGATCGCTTTACCATATGTTCCTTTGAAAGATGAAACAAGTGGAGCATCAGCAGAACAGGATGCTTTGTTTAAGAAATATGTTATGCTTATGAGATATGTTGTTACAACAAGATATGATGAGGGTAACAGAGAAACAATATGGGGACTTGCCAACCAGGGAACAATTCTGATAGGTAGCTTACCTCATAGAGTTATTATGAATAATCAGGGAACATGGAGAACAGGATATTCAGGTGTTTCTCCTACATTAAATGCTATCGAAAGATTCTACACAGAAAATGGTGAACTTCCTAAAAATGATAAGAATTTTTATGACGAATCTGAATGGTTTGAGAGTGCAGGAGCTACAGGTAATGATTACCGAAAAAATATCATTAAACTGAATACTCGCAGAGAACCAAGATTTTATGCCTGGATAGCATTCGATGGTGGTGACATGGGTAGCCGCATAAATGGTGGAAATCCTCTTACTATTGATTTGAAGAATAGTGAAATGCATGGATATAACCCATCTTTGTTTAATAGAGATAACAATGTAACAGGTTATTTCAACCAGAAATTCTTTGAACCTTCTTATGCATGGTATGCTTCTTCGGATGCGGTACAGTCAAAGCCTCGTCCTCTTATCCGTATGGCAGAAATGTATCTGAATATTGCAGAGTGTTACGCTGCACTCGGACAGGATCAGCAGGCGATTGAGGCTCTAAACCCAGTGCGTACAAGAGCTGGTATCAGAGCTCTTACTACTGCCGACTTGTCTACTATGTCGGCAATGGACTGGGTACGTAGTGAACGTGCTGTAGAGTTCTGGGGAGAAGGCCACAGATATTATGATATCAGAAGATGGATGATTGCTAAGGAAAATATGGGAGCTGGAGTTCGTAAAGGACTTAATGCAATGGTTATAAATCCTTCTTTTGAAACATTTAATACTCCTGTTGAAATAGATCAACCATTTAAATGGACTGATAGAATGTATTTATTGCCTTTGTTCGCAAATGAAGTTTATAAAAACCCTCAGTTTGTGCAAGCTCCGGGATATTAATTTTCACATTTTTATTAATTCGTAGATTATGAAAAAAACAATATTGGCAACATTTCTTGTAAGCTCTTTAGTAGGGTTTACAAGTTGCGAAACATATGATGACCTTTTTCCTGAATATTGTCATAAGGTCCTTAATATAAAGAATGGAGGAGAAAGGGACATCACATTATATACTACAGGTGAGGATGGAGAACTTAAATTCTCTGTTATGAAAACTGGAAGTGAGGCTAATTCTTCTGTTACTGGACTTGTAGCGTCAATGACAGAGAATGAATATATTGCTTATGCTGATAAGTATAATATATCAAACAGTTATTTGCCGGAAGAGTATTATACATTGGTTGATAATACACTGTCTTTTTCAGGACAGGAAGGTTATAAGTTTGTTAAGGTTATATTTAAGACAAACGCAATCAGTGAATTACAGAATAAATCAGGTAAGAAATATGCCATACCTTTGAAATTGACAAGTACAGATGCTACTGTTAATGATAGTTTGCTTATTATTAAGCCTGAAATTATTGTTCCTACAATCGGTTTTCAGAATGCCAATTATCAGCAATTATATCAGTTTGATTCATCTGGTTCAGCACAGGGCTCTTTTGATATTCCGATAACATTACCAATCGATAATATTTGGGATTTCGAGTGTACAGTTCAAGTTACTGATGCAGCAAAGGAAAAATTTAATCAGCTTAACGCTTCGAATAATTCTAAATATACTTTGATGCCTGAAGGTAATTACAAATTTGATAATAAAGTTCTGTTTAAGAATGGAAATTCAATCTCTTCATTAAAGGTTAATGTTGATAAAACAGGATTGAATAGAGGCTTTTATGTGATTCCTTTGGAAATTACTTCTTGTTCTAAAGAAGGATTTAAGGTTAATGAAAATAACAAATTTATTTTAGCGGGAATCAATTATTCTCCTGATAAGATTAATCTTACTGTTGACCAGCTCTCTACAAATTCATTGCACGAAGGTGATGGAACAGGTCTTGCAGGCTTGATAGATGGTCTTGGAGCTGGAAAACATTTCCATTCTAAATGGTCGGGAATGGTTGTAGATGCTGATTATGGTAATTACATAGATGTAAAACTAAAATCTCCAATCCAGTCGGTTATGTTTGAATATTGGACTCGCTTTGAAAATGGTAATGCTGCACCGAAAAAGATCAAAGTATTTGTAAGCAATGATGGCAAATCATGGAATGAATTGGGATCTATTTCTTCTGGCTTGCCTAATGGAGGAAATCAGCAGTATACTTCTAAGATATATACTTCGGATAGTAAGTTTAATTATTTTAGATTTGCTGTTCTTGAAAGTACTGCAGGTTCTATGCAGGTTTCTCCAGGTAGCTGGTTTAATCTCGGAGAATTTGCTCTTTATGGAAATTAATTATTAGACTGTTATATATTGATAAGATAGGACTTGTATAATGGTATGTTATACAAGTCCTTTTTCACAAAAAATCTATACTTAATTAAACAAAATCTGATTTATGAATAAACGTTCGTCTATTTTAGTATTTCTTTTCTGCTTGTTTTTCTGTTTTACTATAAGTGGTTGTAAAGATAATACAGGTGTACAAGAGATGTTTATAGAAATTTCATCTGAGGATATTTCACAGGATTTTGACAAATCTGCTTCAAGTGTTGTAATTCCGGTTAAAACTAATTTAAGTGATAATGACTGGAAAGTAGAATCTTCAAACAGTTGGATTTTTACTGAAAAGCAAAGTGCCAATGGTGAACCGGCTGTAAAGATTTCTGTTTCGGCCAATGATACGGGTAATAAAAGAGAAGGTACCGTAAAATTACTTTCTTCTGTCAGGAATATTGTTGTGACTGTTACTCAATATTCTGGTGCTGATATTGTTATTGAAGATGATATAGCAGTAAAACCATCCGGAGGACAGGCCAGTGAGTCTCAACCGGGACAAGGTATAGAAAATACATGGGACGGGAAGTTCTCTACCGATGGTGCGGCGCCTTATCATTCTATCTGGGGGCAGTCGGCTAATTTCCCTGTTACACTTGATTATTATTTTTCTGCAGGAACAGAAATTGACTACCTTATATATTATACACGTTCTGGTAATGGAAACTTTGGTGAGGTAGATATATATTTGTCGGAAGATGAAGGACATGCAAAATTCGATAAGTATGGTTCTTATAATTTCAGAATGAAAAACTCTCCAACAAAAGTGTCATTCGATGAAACTAAAAAGGTTACCGGTGTAAGGTTTGTAGTTAAAAGTGGACTCGGCAATTTTGTGAGCTGTGATGAAATGCAGTTCTTTAAACTTAATTCTGAGAAAACTCTCGATAAGGAACTTGTAAAGGTGTTTACTGATGTTACCTGTTCGGAGTTGAGAAGTGATGCTACCGAAGAAAATATTAATGCTTTGCCTGATTATTTTTCAAGAATAGCAAAGGCTTTGAAAGATAATACATATGATGCTTACGAGAAGGAATTCAGAATTAGAAGTTATGAGCCTTATAGCTATGTAGAGGAATGGGCCGAAAAACTTATGACTAAGAAGTATGGTAATCTGGATAATCCGACAGGTATTTCGGTAAATGAAGGTGATGAGCTGATAGTTCTTGTAGGCGATACATATGGTCAGGATGTGTCTCTACAGTGTATTTGGGAATCGGGAAGCGAATATAAGCAGACAAATGTGAGTGGTGATGTTTATCTTTTAAGTCCGGGTGTAAACAAACTTAAAATGAAGGGACAGGGACAACTGTTTGTCATGTATAATACCGATTTGACTTCGAATAATGCTAAGCCTATAAAAATTCATATTCCATTGGGAAGTGGTAAGGTTACAGGATTTTTTGATTTGAAGGAACATCAGACAGACGAAAAGTATAAAGAATTGTTGTCGAAAGCTACACACAAATATTTCTGTGTAAGAGGTGAAAAGATTATGTTCTATTTCCATACTTCAAAAATGAGAGAGTTCATACCTAACGAAATTCTTTCTGCCATACATCTTTGGGATGATATAATAGGATGGCAGCAGGAACTTATGGGTATTGATGATGTACGTCCGTCGCAGGTTAACAATCATATTTTTGCAATATCACCAGAAGGTAGTTATATGTGGGCTTCCGATTACTGTATAGGTTTTGTTTATTCTTACTTGAATAATATTCTGCTTAAGGATAATGTAATGGCAGCTAAAGACAATGCTTGGGGGCCTGCACATGAAATAGGACATATTCATCAATTGGCTATTGACTGGCCCGGAAGTACAGAGTCGTCTAACAATCTTTTCTCAAACTATATATTATACAAGTTGGGTAAATATTGTTCGCGAGGAACAGAGTTGTGTATGCCTAAGTTTGCTGATAACTGCAAAAGAAACAATCAAGGTAATATCACAAAACAGACATTGGTATCGGCTCACTGTATATATAATAAGCCATGGTGGGACTTTGGTGACGGACATCAGGGAGAAAATACAGAACTTCATATGCGAATGAACTGGCAGTTGTGGAATTATTATCACAGGTGCGGACATAAGCCTGATTTCTGGCCTACATTGTTCAAATTAATGCGCGATAACCGAGTCAATTCATCTAATGTAGGTGAAAAACAGTTGTTGTTTGCAAGAATGGCAAGTGAGGCAGCTCAGGAAGACTTGACAGAATTCTTTGAAATGTGGGGCTTTTTCGTTCCAACAGATGCAACTATAGAACAGTATGGTAGCTATAAGATTAAAATAACTGAGGAGATGGTAGAACAGACCAAGGCGTATATGAAGAAGTTCCCTAAGAAGGCTGCTCCTTTCTATTATCTGGAAGATAGAAAGAACGGAGATGTCGGACTTGATTCAAAAGCTCCTGATGTGGGTTATTATTCACAGTTTGAGAAAGGAAAGATGAAGCCGATTACCAAACAGGTGAGCGCTGTGGTTACAGGCAAGAATGTTGCAATAACAAATGGTGATGAGGCTGTAGCCTTTGAAGTTTACTTAAACGGAAAACTGGCTTTCTTCTCTACATTCTTTGAATTTGAATTGCCGGATGAACTTGTTGGCAAGAATTTTGATTTGAAGGCTGTTGCAGCTGATGGCAGTAGAGTAGAAATAAAGAAATAGTCATGGCAGATAAGTATTTATTAAACTGTCTTATGGTATATATAAAAAAAGGTTAGTTGATTAGTTTTTTTATACAGATATATCGTTGTATATTGGTATAACAGATTTGTATGTATATCTTATATATGAATTGATAATCTGTATATTACAATGAAAAATCCCGAAGAGTAATTGAAGTTTTAGCATTCAACCTCTTCGGGTTTTTCTTTAATATCATTTTTTATAATCCGTAATCAGGTTATCCCAACATTGGAACAATGTATTTTGTAAGGAGATAACCACCGCCCAACAACCAGATGTATAGGGCACCGGCAAGAAGGAATGGTTTTGCTCCGGCTTGTTTGAACTTGTCGAAACTTGTTTCAGTTCCGAGTGCTGTCATAGCCATTGTGAGCATAAATGTATCTATGTATTCTATAGCTCCGTTTAGTGGGATATCTTTTACACTTTCTACTCCTAATAATTGCTGGAGAAGAGAATTCAAGCATATAATTCCTATAAAACCGAAGGCAAACCAAGGAATTGTAATCTTGCTTTTCTCAGCCTTTCCTCCTGAGGTTTTACTCTTTTTTCCAGACAAGGCGAATGCCATGACTACCAACACCGGTGCAAGCATCATTACTCTTATCATTTTAGTGATGGTAGCTGTTCCGGCTATACCAAGAGCATCTGTAGGGTCCATAGCATTTCCGGCTCCTGCTACATGTGCTACTTCATGAAGTGTACTTCCGGTGTATATTGCAACTCCTGTGTCACCCAAAGCTTCAAGCATTCCCGAACGATACATTATAGGATAGAGGAACATTGATATGGTTCCGAAAATAACTACTGTAGATACTGCTATAGCTGTTTTGTGGCCTTCGCATTTTACTACTGGTTCTGCTCCCAATATTGCAGCTGCACCGCAAATAGCACTACCTGTGGCAGTCATTAGTGATGTATCTGCATCGATTTTCATGAGTTTTCCTAACCATATACCTAATAGTATTGTACCTACTACAATGATTGTATCTATCACGATTGCCGGAACTCCTACGGCTGCCACTTGTGAAAGAGTGAGTCGGAAACCGTAAAGAACAATACCAGCTCTAAGGATTTGTTTAGTACAGAACTTTATGCCGGGAACCCATGTTTCGGGTAACTTGTTGCGTAAACTGTTGGCATATAACATACCAAGAATGATACCTACAATCAGCGGACTGAATGAAAGATTCTTAACGAAAGGAATTTCTGCTATGTAAAATGCTGCCATTGAGAATAAGGCGATAAGCAGAATACCGTGAAGGGTATTGGCGCGGTTTTGTTTTGTAAACATATTAAAATAATTTAGTTTATATAGGCCGGCTAACTGCTAACCGGCTTGATTATTATTAAAAGTTTATATTCGTTTTCTTTATTTCGCTGCAAAGATAATGCATTATTTTGAACGATTTTTTTCATATTATTTTATTGCTTATAACCGTTTGTTATAATGTATAAAATACACATACTTATAATTACCTTTTTCGATTTCTTCTGTTTTTCGTAATTAATTTTTAATTTTGCGCGAGAAATAACAGGTATTTACATTTCCCATGAATTGGGGAAATGTTTATTGTATTACAAAGTTTAATTCATAAAAGAAAAATGAAATTGTTTTCACGAGCTTGTTGCGCTCTTTATTTGTTTGCTGCTTTTTCTCTTTGTGCATGTGGAGAAAAAGATATGTCGATGAAAATGAATAACCCAAGAAATATTCGTGGGGTAATAAGTTATAAACGTTCTTTTGGCGATTTGAATGATGTTCAGTTGAAAACAGCCAAGAAAATAGGTATACGGCCTATTAATTCGAGAAAAGATGCCGATGATATGATTGGACGTCTGGTTGAAATAAAACCATGCGACAGATATGATATGGACTCACTTACTCATTCTATTCCTTACCTGATTCCTACTGCAAGCGAACTTCTTGATACAATAGGACAGAATTTCCTTGATTCGCTTGAAAACAAGGGCTTGAACCCTAACAAGGTAATAGTAACTTCGGTTACTCGTACAAAAGATGACGTTAAAAGGTTGAGGCGTACTAATGGAAATGCGTCAATGAATTCATGTCATTTTTACGGTACTACATTTGATGTGAGCTGGAAGAGATTCACAAAAGTAGAAGATCCAGACGGACGTCCTATGCAGGATGTTAGCGCAGACACTTTAAAACTTGTTCTGGCAGAAGTTCTGAGAGACTTGCGTAAATCTGATAAGTGTTATGTGAAGTATGAACTTAAACAAGGATGTTTCCATATCACAGCAAGATAAATTGTTGTGGAATATATATTACCGATTTTACTAAATATACTTGATATACAGGCTATTGATTTAAAAGACAGATGAGAAGATATTTTATATACCTTGCATACGACGGAACCAATTATCATGGATGGCAAATACAGCCCAATGGGGCAAGTGTTCAGGAGATGCTGAACAAGGCTCTTGCTACTTTCTTGCGTGATGAGAATATAGAGGTAGTGGGTGCCGGCAGAACTGATGCCGGTGTGCATGCCAGGCTGATGGTGGCGCATTTTGATGTTGACAGAGAGCTCGACTGTGAAAGTGTTACCGATAAACTTAACAGAATTCTTCCGCCAGATATATCTGTATATTGTGTAAAACCGGTAAAAAGCGAAGCTCATGCACGTTTTGATGCTACATATCGTACTTATAAATATTATATTACGACAAAAAAGAATCCTTTCGGCCGACAGTATTCTTGGAGAGTTTTCCAGAAACTTGATTTTGACATGATGAATGAAGCTGCGCAAACTCTTTTTGATTATATCGATTTCACAAGTTTTAGTAAGCTTCATACTGATGTAAAGACTAATAACTGCAAGATTATGCATGCTCAATGGACTCAATGTGGAGAAGATGAGTGGGTATTTACTATTCAGGCCGACAGATTCTTACGTAATATGGTGCGTGCAGTGGTTGGTACACTGGTAGAGGTTGGTAAGGGAAAACTTTCTGTAGAGGGCTTCAGAAGGGTAATTGAAGAAAAAAACAGATGTAGCGCAGGTACTTCCGTGCCGGGCAATGCCTTGTTTCTTGTGGATGTAGGATATCCTGATGATTTGTTTATTTAAGGCTATTGTCATATTTCTATATTCTGATTTCTATATTTTTATCATAAATTTTTATGTGGTTATTTTTAGCGTTTTGTTCGGCTGCTTTATTGGGCTTTTATGATGTGTTTAAGAAAAAGTCACTTGCCAATAATGCAGTCTTGCCTGTACTCGGACTTAATACTCTTTTTTCGAGTCTGATATTTTTGCCTTTTATTGTGGTGTCGCATTTTAAGCCTGAGTGGCTTGAGTCTACAATGTTTTTTGTTCCCGATGCCGGATGGGAAGTTCATAAGTTTATTATTCTTAAGTCATTTATAGTTCTTTCGTCGTGGACTTTCGGATATTTTGGCATGAAGCATCTTCCTATAACTATTGTAGGTCCGATAAATGCTACACGCCCGGTCATGACTTTGGTTGGAGCCTTGCTGATTTTTGGTGAGAGACTGAATGTTTATCAGTGGATAGGTGTTATTCTTGCTATTGTATCTTTCTTTCTGCTTAGCAGGTCGGGTAAGAAGGAGGGAATAGACTTCAGTCATAATAAATGGGTCTGGTTTATTGTTCTGGCTGCTGTACTTGGTGCTGTGAGCGGACTTTACGATAAATACCTTATGGGACAGTTCAACAATATGGTGGTTCAGGCATGGTATAATATATATCAGTTGTTCCTTATGGGTGGAGTATTGATGTTCTTGTGGTGGCCGCGACGTAAAACCGGAACTCCTTTCAGATGGGATTGGTGTATTATTCTTATTTCTGTATTTCTTTCGGCAGCCGATTTCGTTTATTTCTATGCATTGAGTCTTGATGGTTCTATGATTTCTATAGTATCGATGGTGAGACGAAGCAGTGTTATAGTATCTTTCTTATTTGGTGCACTTGTTTTCAGTGAGAAGAATCTGAAGAGTAAAGCTGTTGATTTAGTGCTTGTTCTTATAGGTATGATTTTCCTTTATTTGGGTAATGTTCTTGCCTGAAAGACTGTATGATATTATAATTATGCTATAATAAGGATAGTGATAAAGTGATAAATAAAAACACTCCTGCAACTTCATGAATGTAATCAAGTTGTTGCAGGAGTGTTTTGTTTCTGTTCTATCCTTTTATGTTATTTTCTGTTATTTTCAGCTGTTTCCTTTTTTCTATTTTCTATTCTATTTTTATTCTCTGATATATTTTTTCATGCCATCTGTATAGTAGATATCTGTTTTGCCATTGTCGGCAGAGTAGATAAAATATGCATCTATCTCCGGATGTTTATTGCATATGGCAATGGCAGAGTCAAGTCCTAATACCATAAATGATGTGGCGTATGCATCTGCAGTGGCACATTCTTTTGCTATTACAGTTGAAGACAGAATATTATGCTGTACAGGATATCCTGTTCTCGGGTCGATAGTGTGTGCGTATTTCTTTCCGTCTTTGTAATAGAAGTTTCTGTAATTCCCGGAAGTAGCCATTCCTGAATTTGATATTTCAAGTACTGTTTGAAGTTCCTGGTTTACTGACAATGAATCATCAATAGGTTTGTTTATTCCTATTCTCCAGGGATTCATTTTCTGATTTTTTCCTTTCACGACAAGCTCACCGCCTATATCAATCATATAGTTTTCGATACCTTTGCTGTCAAGAAGTCTTGCAACATGGTCTACTCCGTATCCTTTCGCAATGGCACTACAGTCGAGCATAGTTCTCGGGTCTTGTTTTACTACTGTTGCATTATCGGTCAATTTTATTTTTTCAAAACCTACAAACTGGCGTAATGAATCTATTGTAGTCTGGTCAATGTTTGTCGAACTGTCGAATCCAAATCCCCAGGCGTTGACAAGTGGAGCTACTGTAATATCAAAGGCACCGTTAGTTTCTGTTGAAATTTTCTTGGCCAAAGTGAACACATCAATAAAAAGACTGTCTACTTTCATATCTGTATTATTATTGACTTTAGTAATAACAGATTCTTTATTGAAAGGTGATAGTGAATTGTCTACTTCTTTCAGTGCCTTTTCTATCTCATTCTTCAAATTGTCTTCATACTGGTATGTTATCTTATACATTGTACCAAATACTAAACCCTGGTCTGTCTGAAACGGAGGCTGTTTTTTTAGGATCAGTACCGTGCCTACAATCAATAATATTAAAAACGGCATTTGCCATTTTAATGACTTCCTGTTATTGTTCATATTGTTAATTTATAATTTTATAGTAGATGTTCTATTAATATTTTTACACCGATTCCAATTAATACCAGTCCTCCGAAGAGTTCCATCTTAAGATTGAATCGTTTCCCGAAGAATACTCCTATAAGGCTGCCTATTACAGATATTGCAAATGAAGCAATACCTATAGCTGCAAGAGGGTAACATAGTGACTGAAGTGTTTTGAATCCGGTAAAAGCAAATGATATTCCTACAGCAAGTGCATCTATGCTTGTAGCTATTGCCAAAGTAAGTATAACTTTAAGCTTTCTGGGATTGAAACTACATGTTTCTTCATCGCTGAAATGTTCTTTTATCATTCTTATACCTAAAAATGACAATAGCCCGAAAGCTATCCAGTGATCGTATGCTTCTATTAGATGGTAAAAACTACTTGCTCCAATCCAGCCGAAAAGTGGCATCATTGCCTGAAACAATCCGAAGAAAAATCCCATTGTAAGAAAGGTTTTCCATTCGATTTTTTGAAGTATAATACCACTTGCAACCGAAACTGTGAAGCAGTCAATAGCAAGGCTTACTGCAAGAAGCCATATTTCTATAGTTGTCATATGTATTTTTAAAATGGTAGATTATATATCAGATGATATGAGAACGAAAAGTTTGTAGAAGAGTTATTGCCGTAGCCTGGAATGTACCATGGCTCTGAGTTTTCACTCTTTTTTACATTGAACAGTTTCTTGTATCTCAAACTCCATCCCATGCAGAAGCCTTTGTAAATCTTTACTTTTAGTCCGCCGACAAACTCAAGCCAGTGTGCGTTAGAACTTATGCCTGTATATGAAAACGGAACTTCTATCTGACCTCCATAGTTCGGATCGGTCATCGAAGGGCCTTCAACATCATATGAGAATGATGAAAATGCATATCTGAAACCTAAAAACAGATAGCCAGGCTGTTCTGGCTTCTTATAATAGAAATTATAGTCTCCTCCAATCTTGAAGAATGGGGCAGATGTCTTGTATCTGATGTTAGTCTCATCACTAATGGTTTCTACTTTTCCTAATCCTAATTCTACAGTTGGGAGGAACCTGTTGAGTAAATTTGCCTGAACCATGATGTCTGTACTTAGTTTGTCGCTTCCTAATACATGGCTTCCTAAATCAGCAATATTTACTCCTACTGACAATCCCTGATAGAATGGAATCTTTTTTTTATTATCAAGCCCTATTTTTTTCTTTACTTCCTTTACTACTGGTTCGGGGTTTTGGGAGTATAGCATAGAGGTATGCAGAAACAGTGTATTACTGATTATCAGAAACAGTAAAATATATCTTGAAGTTTTCTTTCTCATAATTGTCGATGTTCGGATTAATTGTTATAATTGAATCTATTCCGTTGCTGTGACTTACTTCTGTAACTTCATGAAACATCATTGTTCCACAATCAACATTCATGAAATATGGTATGTTTCTGTGTTTTACTGTAATATAGTCTTTCTGCATTCCATTATAGTCTATAATGAATGATGTTTCATCAGAATAACTTAACGGAACACTGAATGAACTCATATTTGATTCTTTATTGATGAGTGTATCTGATATTATCGAATCTAATACAACGCTTTCTTTAATGCTTCCGTCGGGTAGGGTGTCGTAAACTGTGACATCTGTTTTTATTTGTCCGATAATGCTTGTAGGTACAGTTATACTTATAGCATTCCCTTTTTGGTTTACTAATGAGAAATGTGCGTACGCCAAAGCGTTAGGAGGACAACTGTCTTCTTCACAACTGTAAAGTCCAAAAGTGAAAAGTATTATTATACTTATTATGAGAGGTAATTTCTTCATGAATAGTAAATAAATATTTTTTGTTTGTTAAATTTCTTTTTCAATCTGATATTTATTTCTCTCTTGAGAATTTCGGGCAACAAGTTCTCCTAAGAATCCTGCAATAAATAATTGTGTGCCAAGTATCATTGTTGTAAGTGCAAGATAGAAATATGGATTTTCTGTCACCAGACTGTATGGATTGCCTGCATACATATTATATAGTTTGGTTGTTCCTACAGCTATTACTGCAATAAAACCAAGGAAGAACATAATTGATCCTAAAAATCCGAAAATGTGCATTGGCTTCACACCGAATTTTGACAGAAACCATAAGGTTATGAGATCAAGATATCCGTTGACAAAGCGGTTTAATCCGAATTTTGTCTTTCCGTATTTTCTTGCCTGATGGTGTACAATCTTTTCCCCTATTTTTGAGAAACCGGCGTTTTTGGCCAGGTATGGGATGTATCTGTGCATCTCGCCATAAACTTCTATGTTTTTTATCACTTCTTTTCTGTATGCCTTCAGTCCGCAGTTGAAATCATGCAAGTTCTTTATACCAGATACTGCGCGTGCTGTAGCATTGAACAGTTTTGTGGGTATTGTCTTAGAAAGAGGATCGTATCTTTTCTGCTTCCATCCGGAAACGAGGTCGTACCCTTCTTCTTTTATCATTCTGTATAGTTCTGGAATTTCGTCCGGACTGTCCTGAAGATCTGCATCCATTGTGATAACAACTTCTCCCTGTGCTTTTTCAAATCCACGGAAGAGGGCAGGAGACTTTCCATAATTTCTGCGGAATTTTATACCTTTAATATTCTCTGATTTCTTCTGCAGATTTTCTATGACCTGCCATGATTTGTCAGTACTGCCGTCGTTGACGAAAATAATTTCGTAACTGAAACCGTTTTCGTTCATAACTTTTTCAATCCATGCCTGAAGTTCTGGTAAGGATTCTTCTTCATTATATAAAGGTATTACAACTGAAATATCCATATTCTTAAAAATTTATTTTTTATTTTTCATTGCCAGAAGTGCTGTTGGTAATGCCAGCAAAGTTCCATAGAATATATTTTGAAAAATTAATTGCATAGTCAATTGGAAAGGAGTAAGTGATGCTATTACTTCTATATTTGAAATAATTTGGTCTACAGAAGTTTCCAAATCTCCTGTAACTGTAGATTTTAGATTCTCAAGCTGCGACAAGTATGTATTTGCAATGAATCCGTTATCTATAAATTGGAAATAAATATAATGTCCGGCTGCGGCAAGCATTGCGGCAAAAAAATACATGAATATACAAAATAAGAACGCGCGTCCGAATGAGATTTCTCCATCACAGTTTCGTTCACGGAATTTACGCACAAATTTAAATCCTAAGAAAGGAACATATATAGTCATGATTATAAAAAGAAGCTGAAGCAACGGTATTCTGAATCCTATTGGCAGGAATGCAAACTTAATAATCCAAAATATTCCCATAAGGGTTCCATAACGCATAGCATGCTCTTGTAATGTTGCAGGTTTATTTTCCATCTTTATAGAGTATTTAATTCTGTACAAAAGTACGTTTTTTTGGCTTTAAAAGCACATAAATCATGGAAAAAACGTATTTTTTTGTGTTTTTCTTCATTTTTTTTTCGAAAGGTATTGCCAGTTTAAAAAAAAAGCCTACCTTTGCATCCGCAATCGAGAAACAACGATAGCTTAAATGCTTGAGACGTTTTGAACGGTTCTTTGAAATACGGGTAAGTCCCATACGGCCAGCTCCCTTCGAATCCTCCAGGGCTTGATCGCAGCAAAGGTAGTTGGTTGTAGCGGCGCGATATGGTAAGCTTGCCCACCTGCCTCTTTAGCTCAGTTGGCCAGAGCACGT